>CAYMKG010000017.1:0-14047 GCA_964391145.1 uncultured Planctomycetales bacterium | reverse complement strand
CGATTTGGTTAAGACAATCGAATCGAGTTACGGTTTAAGGATTGATTAGGATGAACCCCCGACCTTCCTTCAAGAGTAAAATAAGAGGAGGAAGGGTGGGGCAAAGATAAGGAGGAAGGGCGGGGTGAAGAAGAGAATACTGATTATCGATGACAATCGCCTGAATCTGGAGATTACCCGTCAAACTCTGGAGCAAGCCGGATATGAAGTGGTAACTGAAGAAACAGGAGAAAAAGGTATAAAAATAATTAAGCGAATCAAAATAGATTTAGTAGTTTTGGACCTTATTCTCCCCGGTCTTGACGGATTCGGCTTCCTGGCTATTTGCAAAAGCGATCCCGCACTACAACATATCCCGGTTATAGTGTTGACGGCGAGGGATTCCCAGCAAGAGATAGAAGAAGCAAAGGAAATGGGAGCTTTGGATTGCTTTGTCAAATACAGGATGCCGCCCGCTAAGTTAAGGGAGTACATTAAATTAATTTTAGGCCGGTAAAGAACGGATGCAGAATCAGAGGGTTGCGGAAATCTTCAACAATATAGCAAAGATTTTGGAAATCAAACAGGAGAATCCTTTTCGCATCCGGGCCTATCAGAAGGCTGCTCAGAATATAAGAGAGCTTTCCGAGGATATCCAGGCTCTGGTCGAAGAAGAAAGGCTGTCAGAGATTCCCGGCATTGGTCAGGACCTAGCCAACAAGATTAAAGAAATAGTATCTACAGGAAAACTTAAATTTTATGAAGACTTACGCAAGACCATCCCCCCGGGTTTGCTTGATTTGCTTAATATTCCCTCTGTCGGTCCGAAAACCGTCTGGAATTTATATAAAAAGCTAAATATAAAAACCATTGAGGATTTAGAAAAGGCGATTGAGAATAATAATTTAACCGGAATGTTTGGCATAAAGGAAAAAACGATTCAGAATATCAAACAGGGAATATCCCTTATTAAAAGAGGCAGGGAGCGAATGTCTCTGGCAGAGGCTATTCAGACGGCAGGTGAATTTATCAGGCCTTTATCTGAAATGCCTTTTGTCAGTAAAATCAGCCCTGCGGGCAGCTTAAGGCGGCAGAAAGAAACTGTAAGGGATATAGATATATTAATAGTGTCTTCAAAGCCCGATAAGGTTATGGATAAGTTTACGCAGCTGCCTCAGGTTGAGAAGATTCTGGCTAAAGGCCAGACTAAATCTTCGGTGCTCAACAGGCAGGGCGTTCAGGTTGACTGTCGCGTGGTGCCTGATAAATCCTTCGGCGCGGCTTTGATGTATTTCACTGGCTCCAAGAGCTTTAATATAAAACTTCGCACAATCGCCATTAAGATGGGTTTTAAGATTAATGAATACGGCGTTTTCAAAAAAGAGAAGCGCTTAGCCGGGCGCACCGAGGAGGAGATTTTTAAATTGTTGAAGATGAGCTATATTCCGCCGGAATTAAGGGAAGATGCCGGTGAAATAGAGTTAGCCAGGATAAATAAATTACCCAGACTCATTGAGCTGGACGACGTTCTGGGCGACCTGCACGTGCATTCTATCTGGTCCGATGGAAGAAATTCAATAGAGCAGCTTGTTCAGGCGGCGAAGAAGAGAAATTACTCTTACCTGGCTATTACCGACCATTCCCAGGGCCTTAAGGTTGCTGGGGGTTTAAGCGTTAGGGAGCTTAGGAGGAAAAAGGCAGAAATCGAGAAAATAAACAGTAAACTCAGAGGTTTTCGGGTTCTTTACGGCACCGAAGTAGATATAGATTCAGAGGGCAAGCTTGACTATTCTGATAAGGTACTTCGCGAGTTTGATTTGGTTATTGCCGCAATTCATTCCGGCTTTAAGCAGTCAAAAGCCAGGCTCACCCAGAGAATAGTCAAGGCCTGTCAGAATCGATATGTGCACATCATTGCCCACCCTACGGGAAGACTCTTGGGCACTCGCGATGCATATGAGTTGGATTTCGAACAGATTCTGAAAGTATGCCGTCTGACCAATACCGCTTTGGAAATTAATTCTATGCCAGACAGACTTGATTTAAATGACGCCAATTCCCGTCATGCAAAAGATACAGGCGTTCGCTTAGCAATAGGCACAGATGCCCATTCAATCGGCGGTTTAGATGCAATCAGGCTGGGTATTTCGGTGGCCAGGCGAGCGGGCTTAGAGAAAAAAGATCTCCTGAATTGCCTGCCGGTCGAGGAATTTTTAAAATCGATTAGAAAATAATATAGTAATTCAAATATCAAAATGAGGATGCGAAATTCAAATATTCATATCACCTTCTGGAATGCAATTTATACTTTTACCTTTTACCTTTTACCTTTTACCTTTCTATGTGGTTGCAGTCAGCGGCCTTTATATAAAGATAGGGAGTTTTTGATGGGAACAACCATTGAGGTAATCTCACCTGATAAACAAGCAGCAGATATTGCTTTTAGGGAGATAAAAAGAATTGAGAATCTATTAAGTTACTATAGAGACGATAGTGAGGTCTCCCGATTAAATAAACAGGGGAGATTAGAGGTAAGTCCAGAAACTCTCTTTGTGATTAAAAAGGCAGGAGAGTTTTGGCAGGCGACTCAGGGAGCCTTTGACGTTACCGTGGCTCCTTTGCTTGAATTGTGGGGATTTTCCGGAGGAAATTATCGCCTGCCGGATGACATCAAAATTAAAGAAACGTTGGAATTGATTGGATTTGACAAAGTAAGAATTAGTGGTAATATTATTGAATTTAAAACTGAAGGTATGAAGATTGGCTTGGGCGCAATCGCCAAAGGATATGCGGTAGACTGCGCGGCTAGGAAATTAAAGTTTGCCGGAATTAAAAGCGCGCTTATAAATGCTGGAGGAGACATTTATTGCCTGGGAGATAAAGCAGGCTTGCCCTGGCGCGTGGCAATAAATCCCGCTCTTCCTTCAAGAGCAAGCAGGCGCAGGAATGGCGGGGTTGCCGGTTATCTAGAGTTAAAGAATAAGGCTGTTGCGACATCCGGAAATTACGAGCAGTATTTTTCCGTTGGAGATACGCGCTATTGTCACATTCTGGACCCACGCACGGGAAGGCCGGCGGATACAGGCATTGCCAGCGTAACCGTGATTGCCGACGATTGTCTTACCGCTGACGCCTTGAGCACGAGCATTTTCGTTTTGGGTAAAGAGAAAGGCAGAGAGTTGGCAAGGAGATTTAACGCTGAGGTAAAGATATACACAGATGTTCAGGATAACAAATAAAGAGAAATTAGCCGAAGACATAACCAGAATCAATGTCGAAGCGCCTCTCATTGCTAAAAAAGCCCAGGCAGGGCAGTTTGTTGTTTTGATTGCCGATGAAAAGGGCGAGCGCATTCCTTTAACCCTGGCTGATTGGGATAGGTCTCGGGGAATAATTACTCTAATCTTTCAAGAGGTGGGTTTTACGACGAGTAAATTAGCAGCCAAAAATGTCGGAGATTTAATTGGACATATTCTCGGCCCTCTCGGCCACCCTACGCAAGTACAAAAGTTTGGACGGGTGATATGTGTTGGCGGCGGCGTGGGAGTCGCTGAAATCTTTCCTGTATCCCGGGCGTTTAAAGAGGCAGGCAATCAGGTCGTCGGGATAATTGGAGCACGCGGCAGGGAATTGCTTATTCTTGAGAAGGAAATGAGAGAGGTTTGCTACGAATTGCACATTACCACTGATGACGGCTCTTATGGCAGAAAAGGTTTTGTCACCGATGTCTTAACAGAAATGCTAATTCCCAATTCCCAATTCCCAATTCCCAATTTAATCTATGCTATCGGCCCCGTAGTAATGATGCGCGCGGTATCCGAAATAACCCGGCCGCTAAAGATAAAAACTATTGTGAGTCTTAATCCGATTATGGTTGACGCCACCGGTATGTGCGGCTCCTGCCGTTGTGTTATCGGAGGCGAAACTAAATTTGCCTGCGTTGATGGTCCGGACTTTGACGCACATCTGGTTGATTTTCAGGAGCTCGAACAAAGAATCAATCAATTCAAAGATCAAGAACAAAAAATCAGCCCCGTACCTTTTTAGTATTCATATTTTTACAGATATGTTTAATATATTTCTGAATAAATAAAAGGTGCGGGGCCTTAAAAAGGCTATGCGGCAGAAGGTCAGACAGCAGTCGCCAGAAGAGAGGCGTAAAAATTTTAACGAAGTCTCACTTGGCCTTTCCGACGAGCAAGCCAAGGCTGAAGCAAAGAGGTGTCTTCAGTGCAAACAGCCAAGGTGCATTGAAGGTTGCCCTGTGGGAATAAATATCCCTGCTTTTATTAATCTTATCCTCCAGGATAAACGCAAAGAAGCTCTGGTAAAAATAAAAGAGAAAAATAACCTTCCGGCAATCTGTGGCCGGGTATGCCCTCAGGAAGACCAGTGCGAGAAATTCTGCGTTCTCAACAAAACCGGAGAGGCGATCAATATAGGAGCATTGGAGAGATATGCTGCGGATTGTGAATTAAATCGGGATACGGGATACGGGATACGGGATACGGGATACGAAAACCGAAATCCGAAGGTTGCGGTGGTAGGCAGTGGTCCGGCTGGCTTGACAGCAGCGGCAGATCTTGCTAAAATAGGATACCAGGTTTGGCTCTTTGAATCGTTGCATATTGCCGGAGGTGTGTTGAGCTATGGCATACCGGAATTCCGCTTGCCCAAGGTAATAGTCCGAAAGGAGCTGGATTACATCAGTAGTCTTGGAGTGCAAATACACACTGATATCCTGGTGGGGCGCACGTTTAGTCTTGATGATTTGTTTACCCAGGGATTTGCGGCGATATTTCTTGCTGTGGGCGCGGGCTTGCCGCAATTTCTTAATATTTCCGGCGAAAATTTGAGTAGGGTTTATTCGGCAAATGAATTCCTGACCCGCATAAATCTGATGAAGGCGTATCGGTTCCCGGAATATGCCACTCCAATAAATATCGGAGATAAGGTTGCGGTAATCGGCGGCGGGAATGTGGCTTTTGACTGCGCGCGTGTTGCTCTCAGATTAGGAAAGGATATTGAATTAATTTACCGCCGCACGGAGAAAGAGATGCCTGCGCGACAGGAAGAAGTTGAGAATGCCAAAGTCGAAGGCGTTAAATTCAGACTGCTCACTCAGCCGGTAAGGATACTTGGCGATAAAAAAGGTTTTGTCAGCGGTTTAGAATGTATAAAAATGGAATTAGGCCAGCCCGATTCTTCAGGTAGAAGAAGGCCGATTCCGGTAAAAGATTCCAATTTTATCCTCGACGTTGATACGGTAATAGTAGCTATTGGACAGAGGCCAAATCCCTTAATCGGTAAGGTTACCCCAGGTCTAAAAATCAATCCCAATGGCACAATCTGGGTAAACGAAAATTTGATGACATCGATTCCCGGCGTGTTTGCCGGAGGCGATATAATCACCGGAGCCGATACGGTAATCTCGGCAATGGGCGCTGGAAAAAGGGCAGCGGCGGAAATAGATAAGTATATTAAAGAGAGTAGCGAGTAGAGAGTAGCGAGTAGCGAGAGAAGAGAAAAAATCTCTCTACTCTCTATTTGCTACTCGCTACTAACTTGCAATGAAAAAAATTACAATTCAGGATATTCTGGCAATGAAGGGGAAGCGAAAAATTACTATGCTTACCGCCTATGATTTTCCTCTGGCAACCCTGATTGACCGGGCTGGAATTGATATGATTCTTGTCGGCGATACTGTAGCGAATGTAGTATTAGGCCTTGAGTCAACAACTCAGGTTGGGATGATTGAGATGATTCACCATTCCAAGGCAGTAGCGCGCGCAGTAAAATCCGCATTGGTTATCGGCGATATGCCTTACGAGTCTTATCAGATAAATCCAGCGGAGTCAGTAAAAAATGCCAGAAGTTTTATTGATGAGGCTGGTTGCGATGCGGTGAAGCTGGAATGGTTTGATAAGTGTTTGCAGGTGACTGAGGCGATAATAAAGGCAGGCATTCAGGTTATGGGTCACATAGGCCTCACTCCTCAGACCGCGGATAAATTAGGCGGATTCAAGGTGCAGGGAAGAGATGCCGAGGCAGCTCAAAGGTTGATCAAGCAGGCACAGGATTTGGAGAGTCTGGGTTGTTTCTCTATAGTTCTTGAGTGCGTGCCGGATAAAATAGCCGAAATTATTACCGATAAATTAAGGATTCCTACAATCGGAATCGGCGCAGGAATTCATTGCGACGGACAGGTGCTGGTTACACATGATTTGTTAGGTTTGTTCGAGCGCTTCAAGCCAAAATTCGTTAAGCAATATATAAATCTGGCTCCCCAGATTCAAAAGGCATTCGAGGATTACAAGAAAGAGGTTCTTGAAGGCAAATTTCCCGCAAAGGAACACAGTTTCACAATAAAAGGGGAAGAGCTTAAGAAACTAAGATGTCCCTGATATGAGGAAGGATTTGATGGATAAGGTTGTATCGTTATGTAAGCGCCGGGGCTTTATATTCTTAAGCTCTGATATTTACGGAGGTCTCAGTAATACCTGGGATTACGGGCCCTGGGGAGTCGAGCTTAAGAATAACGTAAAAAAGGCCTGGTGGAAGGCAAATGTATACAGTCGGGATGATGTTTTTGGTATGGATGCGGCAATATTAATGCATCCTGAGGTATGGAAAGCCTCAGGCCATGTGGAGAATTTCTTTGATTTAAAGGTAGATTGCAAATCTTGCAAAAAGCGATTTAAAGTGGCGGATTTAAAAGAGAAAAAGGTCTGTCCGGAATGCGGCGGGGAGTTGACCGAGGCGCGTCAATTTAACCTTATGTTCCAGACACATCAAGGTGCAGTTGAGGATGACGCAAACCTGCTTTACCTTCGCCCCGAAACAGCGCAGGGTATGTTTGTTAATTTTTCAAATATACTGGACAGTTGCCATCCGAAGCTTCCCTTTGGCTTAGCCCAAATCGGAAAGGCATTCCGGAATGAAATTACGCCCGGAAACTTTATTTTCCGCACGCGGGAATTTGAACAGATGGAGATAGAATATTTTGTTAGCCCAGAGGAGGCGGATAAAAAATTAGCTGAGTGGATTGAAGAGAGATTCAGCTGGTATGTAAATCTGGGAATAAAAAAAGAAAATCTGCGAAAGCGGACGCATACTCAGGAGGAGCTTGCTCACTATGCTAAGGCCTGTACTGACATTGAGTACAATTTTCCGTTTGGATGGCAGGAGCTTGAAGGGATTGCCAACCGCACTGATTTTGACTTAAAGCAACACGCCCAATTTTCCGGCAAGGATTTAACCTATTTTAACGATGTATCCAAGCAAAAATTTTATCCTTATATTATTGAACCCTCTGGAGGCATTGACCGGAGTGTTCTGGCATTTTTAGTTGATGCTTATCGGGAGGAGGAGGTAAAGGGGAGAAAGAGAGTGGTATTAGGCCTGCATAAGGATTTAGCTCCGGTTAAAGTTGCGATTTTTCCTCTGCTTGCTAACCGCAGTGAGATTGTGGAATTGGCCAGGAGAATTTCTCAGGACTTAAAGCAAGAATTTGTTTGTGTTTATGATGATACTGCAGCAATCGGCAAGCTCTATCGCCGGCAGGATGAGATAGGAACGCCTTATTGTCTAACCCTTGATGTCCAATCTTTAGAGGATAAAAAGGTAACCGTAAGAGACAGGGATACGATGCTTCAGGAGCGTATAGGTATCGACGAAGTGAAAAAATATCTAAGGGAGAAATTAGCGTAATAATCACCCCACACTAACGTGTGGGGAATTCTGCAGGCGTAAGCCTGCAGTAAGAAAGGAGGGCTCAATCAGCAATGGCAAAGAAATTCGTTTATTTCTTCGGTGGCGGCAAGGCAGACGGAAATGAAAAAATGAAGAACCTTTTAGGAGGCAAAGGCGCAAACCTTGCTGAGATGGCAGGGCATAAAGATTTACGCCTGCCTGTTCCTCCGGGTTTTACCATTACTACAGAGGTTTGCACCTATTACTATAAAAACAATAAGCGTTATCCTGGCGGATTAAAAGAGCAGGTTAACAAGGCAATGAAGAGGGTTGAGGCGTTGATGGGCAGGAGATTTGGCAACCCGGATAGTCCGCTTCTGGTTTCAGTTCGCTCCGGAGCAAGAAAATCAATGCCCGGAATGATGGAAACTGTACTCAATGTCGGCTTAACTTCAAAGACACTGCCTGGTTTAATAAAGCAGGCCAACGGCAATGAGCGGTTTGCCTATGATGCTTATCGTCGCCTGATAATGATGTATTCGGACGTAGTAATGGAGAAGGCGGCGGGAGTCGAGCCGGAAACCGAAGAAAAGGGTATCCGCCGGCAATTGGAAGAGATAATGTCTGAAATAAAGAAACAAAAAGGAATAAAATTAGACGTCGATTTAAATACCGAAGATTTGAAAAGAATCTGTGAGCTATTTAAGTCAAGGGTGAAAGAAGTATTGGGTAAGGATTTTCCCGACGATGCGCGCGCTCAACTCTGGGGAGCAATCGGAGCGGTGTTTCAGTCCTGGAAAGGAAAGCGGGCGGTGTCTTACCGCCGCATTGAGGGCATACCTGATGAATGGGGAACAGCAGTGAACGTGCAGACAATGGTTTTCGGGAACCTCGGCCCGACCTCGGCTACCGGAGTCGGCTTTACCCGCAATCCGGGCAACGGCGAGAATAAATTTTACGGCGAATATCTGATTAATGCGCAGGGCGAAGACGTGGTTGCCGGCATTCGCACTCCCGCGCCGATAAATAAAGATTCCCAAAGCGAGCATAACAAGGATTTACCTACCTTAGAGGAGAAAATGCCAGAGGTTTATAAGCAACTTGTTGATATTCGCAATCGCCTGGAGAAGCATTATCGCGATATGCAGGATATCGAATTTACCATTGAAAACGGCAGGCTGTTTATGCTTCAGACTCGCGTAGGAAAACGTAACGGCCCGGCAGCT
Source organism: uncultured Planctomycetales bacterium (assembly GCA_964391145.1). Classification (GTDB taxonomy): domain Bacteria; phylum Omnitrophota; class Gorgyraeia; order Gygaellales; family JAHJCI01; genus CAYMKG01. The sequence continues at coordinate 5,150 of CAYMKG010000017.1, read as the reverse complement.
GTGCGAATGGCCTATGAGATGTATAAACAGAGACTGATTAAGGCTGAGGAAGCGGTGAGTAGAGTTACTCCGATTCAGCTGGATGAGCTGTTGCATCCGATAGTTGACCCGATGGCGGAGAGACAGCAAAAGCCTTTAGCTAAAGGTTTGCCGGCCGGTCCAGGCGGCGCAACAGGACAGATAGTTTTTACTGCGCATGATGCGGTTAAATGGAAAGAGGAAGGAAAAACCGTTATTCTGGTGCGAGAGGAGACTAATCCCGAAGACGTGGAAGGAATGCGGGCCGCAGCCGCTATCCTTACCGCAAGAGGAGGAATGACGTCCCACGCCGCTTTGGTTGCGCGCGGGTGGGGCAAGTGCTGCGTTGTGGGATGCGCAGGATTGGATATCGATTATGAAAATAAGCAGGTAAATGTAGACAATAAGGTGTTCAAGGAAGGAGACTGGATTACCTTAAACGGAAGCAAGGGTTTGGTTTTCGAGGGAAAACTTCCGATGATGCCCGTCTCAGAGGAAAATAAGTTGCTCAACGATTTTCTTAAACTCTGCGACCGTATCCGCAAACTTAAGATTCGCACCAATGCCGATACTCCGGAGGATGCTCGCCGCGCCCGCGGATTCGGAGCAGAGGGTATCGGGCTGTTTCGGACCGAGCATATGTTCTACGGTAAGGGCTCGGAGAAACCTTTATTTTATCTTCGAAAAATGATTTTGTCCACTGAGGCATCCGAGCGCCGCAAGGCCCTGGATGAACTATTCCCCTATGTAAAAAACGACATCAAAAAGACCCTGGAGGTTATGCGGGGACTGCCAGTGACAATAAGATTGCTGGATCCGCCTTTGCATGAGTTTGTTCCGAAGGATGCGCAGCAAAGAGCAGAGCTGGCTCAGAGTCTAAACATTGATATTGAAAAATTGAATCAGAGGATAGACACCCTGCATGAAGCCAACCCGATGATGGGGCACAGGGGAGTGCGGCTTGGTATTACCTACCCTGAGATAAGCGAGATGCAAATTCGGGCCATCTTCGAAGCAGCAGCGGAATTAATCAAACAAGGCATCAAGACAAATCCGGAGATAATGGTTCCGGTTGTCGGTGAGGTTAAGGAATTGCAGAATCAGCTCGTTATAACCAACAGGGTTTACCAGGAGGTTTTAAGCAAGTACAAACTTAAAAGAATTCCCCATTCTTTTGGCACAATGATTGAGATACCCCGCGCAGCCCTTCTGGCGGACGAGCTGGCCAGGGTAGCCGAATTTTTCTCTTTTGGCACCAACGACTTAACCCAGATGAGCTTCGGCTTCTCAAGAGATGACCTGGGCGGGTTCCTTCCTGATTACTTAAAGAAAGGGATTTTATCTTGTGACCCGTTCCAGACAATTGACCAGGCAGGTATTGGCCAACTTATCGAAATGGGAATAAAACGCGGAAGAAAAGTGCGCAGGGATTTGAAGGTCGGAATTTGCGGCGAGCACGGAGGAGACCCTAATTCGATTGAATTCTGCCACCGAGTTGCGATGAATTACGTAAGCTGCTCTCCGTTCAGGATTCCGATTGCACGCCTGGCTGCTGCTCAGTCGGCTTTAAAGAAGTAGAGAGTAGAGAGTAGAGAGTATGGAGACGATTAAGGCATATCTTAAACAGATACGCAAGACCCCTCTTTTAACTCCAAAAGAAGAGAAAGCGCTAAGCCGGCGGATAAAAAAGGGAGACCAAATCGCGCGCCAGAAGATGATTCGGGCAAATCTGCGCCTGGTGATTAATATTGCCAAAAGATACATCCACCTCGGCATGCCGCTTATGGATATGATTGAGGAGGGTAACATCGGCCTGATGAAAGCAGTGGATAAGTTTAATCCGCGAAAAGGCTACCGTTTCTCAACCTACGCTGCCTGGTGGATAAAACAGAGCATCACCCGCGCTATTTCCGAGCAGGTAAAGATGATTCGCATGCCGGCTTATCTAAATGAGTTGCTTGCCAGGTGGAAGAAGACCAGCGAGAGGTTATCGCAAAAGTTAAACCGTCAGCCGAGAAATGACGAAATTGCCAAAAAAATGAAGCTATCCAGGAGCAAAGCAGAGTTGGTAATGAGTTGGCTGGCTACCCAGACCTCTTCCCTGGATGCGCCGATAGGCGACGACGGCACAACCCAGGTCTCTGATTTGATTGAGGATGAGGAGGCAAAATCTCCCGATGCTGATATCGCCCGAATAATGATTCGGCAAAATTTGGATAATCTTCTTGGGATGATGTCAGACCGCGAGAAGAAAGTCCTGGATATGCGCTTCGGTTTAGAAGGCGGCAAAACGCACACCTTAGCCGAGGTGGCCAAAAAAATCGGCGTCTCAAGAGAAAGGGTGCGCCAGATAGAAGAGCAGGCACTAAAAAAATTAAGAAAATTTATAAACTTGCGGCAAGGCGAAGGCGCGGGTGAGTCACGCGGTAAAAGAGGCACAGGGGCAGAGAAATGAAAAAGCTTAGATTAAAAGACTATATACGCGATGTCCCCGGTTTTCCAAAACCGGGAATTTTGTTTAGAGATATTACGCCTTTGCTGGCTGATAAGCGCGCCTTAAGAGAAACAGTTAACCTGCTGAGCTCCAAGTTTAAAAATAAAAAGATTGAGGTGGTAGTTGCTGCTGAGGCGCGGGGTTTCATCCTGGGAGGGGCAGTGGCGCATAAGCTGAATGCGGGTTTTGCGCCCGTGCGTAAAAAAGGCAAGCTTCCCCGGGAAAGATACTTGGCAGATTATAGTCTGGAATACGGTGTTGATTCTTTAGAAATACATAAAGACGCGTTTAAACCTGGAGCAAGGGTGTTGATTCTGGACGATTTACTTGCTACCGGAGGGACAGTCAAGGCAATAGTTGATTTGGTAAAGCAGATTGGCGGTAAGATTGTCGGCGTTTGCTTTTTGATTGAGCTAACCGATTTACGCGGCCGCCAGAAACTTAAGGGCTATCCGGTATATTCGTTGATAAAGTATTAACAATGCGCCTGTAGCTCATTTGGATAGAGCGGGGCCCTCCTAAGGCCCGTCAGCGGGTGGTTCGAATCCACCCAGGCGCACATTTATAACATAAGTCAGTCAATTTAACAACCCGGCATTCTAAAGGATGCACCAGGATGCAGATACCAAAACAGGAGCAGTGATTTAGAAAGGATATTGGGTTATTAGGAGATTGGGATTTGGGGATTAGGGAATTAGGGGATTAGGGACAAAAAAATCCCAATATCCAAATATCCCAATCTCCAAATCCTAATACCCCAATTACCCAATAACCTTAGAGTTCTGCGTGCATCAAAAAAATATCTGCGTGAATCTTAGATAAAAGGTAGGTTGAAACCAGAATAAGAAAATCTATTAAGACCAGAAGATACCCAAACAGGGAGGAAGAGATGAAACTATTACCTTTATTTTTGACTTTATTACTGGTTATTTTAGGAATAAATCTCACCGGCTGCGTCTCTGTCCCAAAGGAGCCTGTGGGAGTACAAAGCCTTGAGCCTTCGGCAGCATTAAGGTTCAGCGATATACCTGTCCCCGCCGGTTTTAAGATTCTTCCAAAGGAATCCTTTATTTTGGAAAGCGGGGGGGTGCGTGCGGGTATATTAAAATACACTGGAAAGGCAGATGCGCAAAGTGTGGTGCTCTTTTACAGGAAACAAATGCCCATTTACAACTGGGCTTTATTAAACGTGCTGGAGCATGGCGACCATATGCTTAATTTTGAGCGCGAGAACGAAAGCTGCGTGATTACGATTAAGCCAGCTGGCGGCAGAGCCAAATTAGTAGTGTCGCTGGCGCCGAAATCTTCCATTCCTATCTTAGAGAAGAAGGCAGAGTGAAAAATAAAATGCTTGACAATTTGATTTATTTGTGTTAGAAGTTTGAAATGAAGGAATTGGAAGCAGGAGACATGAAGCGTTTAGGCTTTTTATTTTAATTTGATTTTCAAAGGAGGTAAGAAAATGCGGCGGATTAACAAGTTCTTGGTTTTATTAGTAGTTACGGTTACCGGCCTGTTTTTCTTAACAGTCTTTGCCCTAAATACAGTTTTCGCAGAAAAGGTTGGCCAGGAAAAGGAAGGTTGCGGAAAATGTCACTCAGATGTTGTCAAGAATTTCAATAAGAGCCTGCACCATACTAACTTGGGTATGAAGGATTCATTTAACGAAGGGACAGGTAAGGCATTTGGCATAGATATGCCTGCAGGTTGTATGAAGTGTCATATTGGAGAAAGGAAAGCCACCAGTTGCACAACCTGTCATGAGAATTATGCAACTTACCCCAAAGGACACGGGAAAAAGGTGTCAATGGATAAATGCGTGCACTGTCATTACAAAAGGAGTGGTGCAAATTATACTGGTTATCTTGCTGGTTTAAAGAAGAAGGGCCCTCATCCGGATATCCACTATGAAAAAGGCCTTGAGTGTATGGATTGCCATACAGTCTCTGAAATACACGGTGATGGAGAGGTTTATCATAGTCAATTTATAGCTGTTAAGGTAAAGTGTGAAGATTGCCATATGAATCCAAAGAAGGTGGTTAAGGGGATGTGGGTAACCCAATATGTGCCAGATGAGATAGCGCATGAGTTACATAGAAAAAAGCTTGACTGTACAGCCTGTCATCTTGGTTGGTATCAGAGTTGTAAAAACTGCCATTTCGATACCAAGAAGGCTGAGAGCGGAAAACCCACAAAGGATGTCCTTTTGGCTAAGGGCAGAAAAGGAAAGATAAAGCCATTCTATTGTCAGACTGTCCTCCTGGATGATAAGACCCACACCTCCTGCGGAGAATATATGCCACATACCATAACAGATAAGCCCAAAAACTGCATCTCTTGCCACCGGGATAAAGAGGTCTTTTTGGATAAGGAATATGAAGGTAAGATATTGACCCCGGCAGGAGAATTTCTGACAAAGGAGGAAAAGGAAAAGATGCCCCAATTTTGATATTGTAAAGACAAAATAGTAAAATTTTACTTGACAAAATTAGCTAGATATGTTATTAAATAGAATACTTGTAGGATATACCACCAGAGATAACTTCAATCTTAGACGGGAAAGGAGGGATTTTTTAGAATAGTCTGAAGTTATTAAAAAATCTGGTGATATACATATAAAAAGGAAAATCTCTAGGAA
>CAYMKG010000016.1:11326-14214 GCA_964391145.1 uncultured Planctomycetales bacterium | reverse complement strand
ATTATTTATTTAATTTATTTAATTACGCCTTTTTCTCGAAAGATCGCAAGTAAAATATCGAAAGCTCCAACCATGCCAACTAGCTTACTTTCTGAATCCACAACCGGCAACTGTTCGCTCTGATGTAATTTCATAAGCCGGTAGGCTTCTTCAATGGGAGCATCCTGATTAACCACAACAAACTTTGTCTCCATTAGGTCGTCAACAATGCAGAGCTCTCCGATCTCCGGTGTGAGATCCATATCGAAAATATCCAAGCCAGACTCGTCAACAAAAGGGACTGTCTTGAGGATATCGTGGCCGGATGTGCGAAACGTCTCTATAAGCCGCCGGAAAGAAACCACCCCAATCAGAGAATTTTGCTCATCCACAACCGGCACAACTGGAAAACTATGGAAGTGGCAAAATCGCTCAATCAATTCTGCTAAGCTTATTGAGCGTGAGACAGCAATAATTTTTTGATTCATTACCTCAGAAACCCTCATCTCTCTACTCCTTTATTCTATTCCAATTTTAAAAGATTAGAGATAAATTTTCCTGCCCAGCGGTAAATGTTGTTTTCCTCCAGGATCTGCCGCATCTTTTCCATGCGTTCCTCTTTCTCTTTACCGGACATCTCAATCGCATATTTTATTGCGTCAGCAAATCCATCGGGGTCATAAGGATTGACCATTACTGCCTCTCTTGAATATTCGCGGGATGCTCCAGTAAATTGGCTTAAAATAAGCACGCCCTTTTTATCGACATTGGCTGCGATGAACTCCTTAGCCACAAGATTCATCCCGTCATGCAGAGAGCTTACCAAACATAAATCCGCTGCTCGGTAAAGCGCAAGATGTGAAGCGTAATCCAAACGGATATTCTTAACAACTATCGGATACCAGTAACCTTTACCGTATTTCCAATTCACCTCTTCAGCTAAAGCCTGAATGTTGTCAATAAGCTGTTTGTAAGACTTTATGTGGATGCGCGATAAAGCACCGAACTGTAAAAATACGAATTTGCCCTGATACTGAGGGTATTTCTCAAGGAACCGCTCGATTGCCTTTATTCGCTCCAGAATTCCTTTGGTGTAATCCACGCGGTCAATACCTACAGCTAAAATCTCGTAAGGCGGGTCAATAGAATCGGGAATATTTTCCATTGCTTGCTTCACTTCAGAAGAACTGGCTTGCTGGGATATTCCATGATAATCCACGCTAATCGGAAACGGCCGCACCAAAGTAGTATGGCCTTGGTAAGTTACGCTTAAATCCTCCCAATTCACCTTTGCCTCCAACTCGTCTTCAATCGTCGATAAGAAATTATGACAGTGATAGCGAATGTGAAACCCAAGCAAATCGTTAGATAATAGTCCTTCGAGAACTTCTTTTTTCTGAGGGCAGATTCTGAAAACCTCGGGATTCGGCCAGGGAATGTGCCAGAAGAGCGAAATAACTGCATCGGGCCTCTTTTCTCTGATGTATTTTGCCGCCAGGGTGAGATGGTAATCCTGAAGCCAGATAAAACATTTCTCGTCAGTTATTTCCTCTAATATACTCTCCGCAAAACGCTTATTTACCTTTTTATAATATTGCCAGTCATCTGCATTGAAAACAGGTTTTTCATACGTAATGTGTGAAAGTGGCCAGAGCGCCTGGTTGGAATAGCCGTAGTAAAAACCGTTTTCCTCTTCTTTGGAAAGCCATACTCTCTTTAAAGTATAGTATGGTTTTTCCGGAGGAACGCGAATCTTATTTTGTTTATCCACAACATCGCGGTCAGCATCCCCACTTCCGCTGGCAACCCACATTCCGCCCGAAGCTTGCATAACCGGATCCAGCGCAATAACCAAGCCACTGACCGCCTTCACGCATTTTATTTTTTTGCCTGAATATTCGTGGATGTAGGGTTCACGGTTGGAGGCAATAATAAAATGATAATCCCTCATTCTCTCTTTAATCGCCTCCTGTAAGCTTTCTTTAGACCACATATCCAACCCCCCTTAATTTCGAAAATAACTTCTTTAAAGAATAAAGTCGCCTCTTCTTATTTAAGGCTGTCTTGATTTTTTCGGCTTCACCCAAAGCTGCTAATTCTCCCTGCCGCAGACAAAACGGTCCGCGGGAAAATGCAGACCAGCTGACGTTGGTAATAATCGGTTTGATAACCCAATCACAATAGCTTAAATTTATCTTGTTTAAAAAATGGGTCCTAATAAGGTCGGACTGGAACATTACATCCAGGCCGGTAGAAAGTTCTTTTTTAAAATGGATATCCTCTAAATCTACACCAATTACGAAATCCGCTCCTAAAATACGTGCCTGCCTTGCCGGAACCGAAGCCAAGACCCCTCCGTCAACCAGCATCTGTTTGCCGCGTTTTAAAGGAGCGAATATCCCCGGAATGGAAGAAGAAGCAAGAATCCCGTCCAAAATTCTTCCTTCCTGAATTATAATCTCACTGCCTCTGATTAAATCCACAGCCACGCAGGCAAAAGGAATCTGCGTATCTAAAAATTTTTTTTCTCCGTAAAGTTCCGAAAGAAGTGTGATTATTGGCTCGGTTCGGATAAGCCATCTTCTAGCTTTCTTTAGATTCCAAAGACAAATATCTCTGATTCTGCACAACAGCCTCTGAACAATAAATTTTTTGTCACTATCTTCCGAAGCCTGAGCAAAGAAAGATTCCAGGTTTCTGATCCGGGGGTGATTAACCAGTTCCAGGAAGCTTCGCTCTAAGGCATTAACGTCGGGGTTTAAACAATAATAACCTCCGATGATTGCGCCTATGCTGGTTCCCACAACCAGGTCAATGGGAACGGAATGCGATTTTAGAGCTTTCATCACTCCTATATGAGCATATCCCCTTGCTCCGCCACCGCCCAAAGCCAAACCAACCTTGAATCC
>CAYMKG010000016.1:0-11226 GCA_964391145.1 uncultured Planctomycetales bacterium | reverse complement strand
GGTTATATTTTACCTCACTTTTGAACGCACTGCTACGTAAATTTCCCAAAATTTTTCTAATATTATTTTCCCTTTCGATAATCTTAGTACCTTCCTCGCCTTCAATTTTGATGCTGAGCAAATGGCCGCTTTCTGCCCGCCTCCGAGGAGTAATCCTAAGAATTTTTCCGACAGCAATGTTAAATTTATCAAAAATTTTCTCTAAATCTCTCTGCCCGTACATTCTTACCCAACGAAAATTTGTTGCTCTCCCCCCGCTCTGATTACAAAACGTATCCGGGTATCCTAACAGCCAATCTTCCAACTCTAAGGGAGAAAGCGGAAATCGAAAATCTAAAGAAATAGCATCGACAATGCCTTCCCGAGTACAACCTCCGCAATTGGCAGAGTAAAATATTTCTATCGGCTCTTCAGCCGACATAAGAACAATCCCGGCTGTATCATTCACTGCCTGATTAGTGCGCCGCGCCTCTACTCCGGCTCCCTTATATACCTGGCAGTGCACCGAATCACAGAAATTAAATCCTTGATGAGTATGACGAGTTAAATTTTTTACCGCCCAGGTTCTTGCGGCTATTGCCTGCGTGCGCAACGCGGGCTCAGGCCAATCAGCCGGCATCTCGGCAGGCAATACTCCGTAAAGGTATTCTTCTAAATTAATCAGATTTATCAATTGAAAACCCTCTTCTTTCGGAATAATCTCAATCATTCCCCGGTATTGCCTATCCTGCCAACCTGCCCAGAAATTCCCTCTTCCGATGGGAATATCAAATAGAGAAATAACTGAATTGTTAGATTTATTTTGAATCAGAAATGGCTTGTCTAAGTCTTTCAGCAGGACATCGCCAGAGATATTCTTTAATTGAATACTCCTTTTTCCAAACACCAAAGAGTAAATCGACTCCTTTTTGCCTTCAAAAAGAGTTTTCCCGCTTTGCTTATCGATAATTCTAAAATCGCTGCCGCATTTAAATTCAATTAGTCCTCCGATATCAGCAATACTAACCTTCACCGACGGAGCTGCTTGGGCAAAAGGAGAAGGATTGACTCTAATTAGCCTTTGCCTGCGCCGCTTTGAAGTCAATTCTTGCTCCTGCCTGAAAAAATCCTCACCCAGCCTTGATTTTGCCCTCACTAATCTCTCCTGCAGGAATTTATCCTCAGGATAAATCGCCAAGCACTTCGCGTATTGTCTGTACGCCTCCTCAAAATTACCCGATTTCTCTAAACACTCGGCAATCCTCTGACGGATATGAGCAATACTTGGGTCGAGAGAAACAACATCTTGAAGAGTCTCGGCTGCTTCTTGAAACAGTTGCTTCTGATAATAAATATCACTCAATTTCAGGTAAGCCAGCGTATTGAAGGGTTGAATCTTAATTGTTTTTAAATAACAATCTTCTGCCTCGGTGAGTTTTCCTAAATCCTCATAACAGGAGCCCAGATACAGCAAAACTATCGGATTTTCGGGCTCCGAGGACAATAGCTGCTTCAGGCAAGCGGCCCCTTCGCCGGGAATGCCACTGAGATAATATAATCGCCCGAGAAGTATCTTAAGGCGCGCGTCTTCGGAAAAATTTAGGGCTTCTTTGAGAATTTCGATAGCCTGTTTATAATCTGCCAAATCCTTATAAAGACAGGCCAGATTCAGATAAGCCTCAATATTACTGGCATCGCTTTTGATTATCTCCTTATACAGACTAACTGCCTCGGTAAACTTACCCTGATTGTAAAGAAATCTGGCTTCATCGAATAAATCTTGATTGGCTTGAACTTTGCAGCCCAGACTAAACCAAAAAACAAAGAGGCAGAGTAACAAATATCTCATTTATATTATTGTTTGCAGATATACAGAGTCTGTGTCGGATAGGCGAATTCAATGCTGCGTTTTTCGAATTCTTCCTTAATGGCAAAATTAATCTCCTGCTGAATATCCATATATTTGTTGTAATCCGCGCTTAAAACATAGTAAACAACCTCAAAAACAAGGCTGAAATCTCCAAAGGCGAAGAAATGCGCGCGGTCGAAAACCGTATCGTCAACATTTTCTATGATATTTTTGATTATTTTCGGTATCTCTTTTACCTGCTGGAGAGTAGTTTGATAAGTTACTCCAAGCTTGAAAACAACCCGCCGCTTGCCCATTCTTTTATAATTGCGAACCCGGGCATTGGTAAGGTCCGTATTGGAGAAAACTATCTGCTCCCCGCCCAAACTGCGCACGCGAGTCGTCTTAATTCCAATGTATTCAATTGTTCCCAGAAAATCATCTATGATGATAAAATCTCCGATTTCAAAAGGGCGGTCAAAGAATATAGCGAAGTAGCTGAAAAGGTCGCCTAAAATTGCCTGGGCAGCTAAAGCAACCGCTACGCCGCCAATACCCAATCCGGCAATCACCGCAGAAATCTTAAAACCCAAATTATCGAGAAGGAAAACGATACCTAATCCCCAGACAACAACTTTGATTATTCTAAGCATCCCTCTAAGGTTGCGCTGCCTGGCCTCGTCCTTTTCCTTTCCCAGCCAAAAAGTCTGTAATCCGTAACTAATAACGGCGACTATGAAACGAATGCCAAAAATTGTCAGTAACGCTATTCCCAAAATGTCAATAGCCTTATTCAAGAATTGGTTTAGGGCTAAGTTGCGGATGCTTATGTAAAAAGCGCCAAGATAAAGTAAGGGGATACCCAGACTTTTAAACACGCCTATCAGGAAATCATCGATGGTGGTAGCGGTTCTCTCAGCCCAACTTCTGAGCCTGGCAAAAACCCATTTTCTAAAAAAGCAAATAATAAAAATGCAAACCAGAAATGTAATAAGGCAAATAAGATAGTCCAGGATGCGGTTATTAAATAATTCGGTATAAAGAAGTTGTCCAAACACAACGCCCTCCTTTTAGGTTAATAAAACAGGCGTGGTCTATAAAAATTGGTTTATAACATATAGCTATACTTAGGATCGGGGTCAACCAGAATATTCAGAATATTTACTCAGTTGGTTGATGCGCTTGAGCATATTAGGATGGGTACTCAAAAGCTCCAGCAATTTATCTCCGAAAGAAAGCCTGGTTTTTTTATTCTGAAGCAATTGTAATTCATCGGGTTCAATGGTTCCGCTCTTGTCCAAATCCAGTTGCCTTAGTTCCCTAATTTCATCTAAGGCTCGCGATGGGTCGTTAACAAAGAACGCCTTAAGGCCTTCGGTCTCCTTTAATTCCTCTTTATCCATCCTGGCTGAGCCATAGACTAATTTGTATAGCCCGGAGGCAAGCCACGCAGGCTTGTTTCCGAGAAGTACCGAGCCACGGTCGGCAAAATATTCGCGCAGCCGGGAAGCATAAAGAACCAGAAGATTTGTAACGAAATAAAATATAAATGCGGCCAGGCCGATCAAGACGGCACTTGTCCCCGATTGCCTGTTACGCCTGCCTCCGAAAAAAAGCATATGCCAGGCCAGGCGATAGAAAAGCAAAGGAATTACTGACAATAAAGTTATGGTGAGAACATCGCGATTCTTAAGGTGGCTTATCTCATGGCCCAAAACCGCGCGCAACTCATCCTGATTTAGAAGGCGCATTATACCTTCGGTAACGCAGACTCTCCCATCAGCAAGGCTGCGGCCGAAGGCAAAGGCATTGGGTATAGGTATTGCCGCAATCCCCACCCGCGGCTTGGGAATGTTGGCTCGTTGAGCCAAATCTTCAACCATCCGATGTAACCGGGGATACTGATTTTTTCCTACGTATCGGACACGCATCGACCACTCTACCAATTTAGGCCCGACCATAAACTGGATGAACATTAAAACCAAAGAAAAAATCAGATAAAAATAAAAATTTGCTATGCCCAGGCGTGCTCCGATTACCGTAACTATAGCATAAATTATGCCGAATAGAGCAATGAGCAATAAATACATTCTCAGCTTAAGTGACCACATCGTTTTAAAAATGTTACATAAGGTTTCATAAGGCTGCCTAAGGTTCCCGAAGGTTACTTTTTAAATTTGTTGATTCTGGTTAGTTTAACCTTATGCAACATTATGGAACATCATGGAACCTTACGTAACCTTTTTTTATCAATACTTATAGTAGCTTGCCGGAGTAGATTGAGCGATATACCTAACTGCCTCAATAATGCAAATGCGGATCGCCTTCTCCATAGGAGTATTGGCATATGCGGACAATCCGGCACCCAGCCCCCATCCTCCAAAAAGACCGGCCATAATTGCTCCGCTGATATCCGAAGCCTGGCCTTGAATCCGAGTGGCGGCGATAATTTCAGAAGTAGAGGTATCAATCACCCGGATATCCAGAGCTAAATGGGCCTTATTTAAAGCGCCGCCTAACAAACCGCCTAAAATTCCGCTGCCAACGCCGCCTCCAGCGCCTACGCCTGCACGTCCCCCTGAAGCCTGTGGTTCAAATTCGGTAACCGCTGCGGTGACAATTAAATCGGCGGTTCTTATCTTGCCCCGTTCTACTTTAGCAGATTGGTCCGCCGCACCCGAAGCAGACAACTCCTGCTCCTTCATCACCGCTTCCAGAGCCTGACGCTCAACCACGCTGAACCGATTGCTATTAATAAGAGCTGTAATCAGCATCTCGCGCAGCCCTGAGCCAATCTCGCCAGTAGCTTTCGCAGCTTTAACGTCGAAATCCGCAATGGCAACGCGGGCTTTTGGTCCGGAATATGGCGGCAGAGCCTGTGCGCCGGCGGTCGGCTCTACCTGTGCTGTAGGTTGCATAATTTGCTGCAAGGAAGCGCAACCAATTAAACCGAAAATCAAACATCCCGCGCCTAAAATCAAAAATATTCTTTTCATTCTTCTTTGCCCCCTCTTGTTAATGCCCCCCCACCAAGACTTAATAAATTATTTTTAACTAATAACTTATTTTAAATGATAAAATGGACAGGGTCAAGTAAAATGCGAAAATCATTTAATCGTCCTTTTATCCAAAGCCAATTTTAAATATTTTAAATTTGAAAATAATCTCTTTAAAATTTTAGGCTTGAAAATTAAGAGGTAAGCAAAAACCGAGACCTCATATGTGAGAATAAACGGAAAATGCAATATAAAACCGAGCGCTGATTCGTTCTTTATTATGGTAAGATAGCGGTTTTTTATTAAATCAAAAAGTAGCTCATCGCCAAGGTATCTTCGGGCAAAAGGCTTATTAATTCCAACTCCGTGCCTGGCTGTTCCCCCCCGAACGTGATAAGCAAGAGCCGAGGGTACATAGTATCCTTTCCAACCGAACAGATTCGCCCTCCAGGCTACATCTAAATCTTCATAAAACATGCGAAAATCCGAGTCAAAGTAGTCAGATTCGAACTTTATACTCTCTAACATGCTACGGCGATAAAACGCCACTGCGCCATTAACTCCAAAGATATACCCCGGATAAACGTATTGACCTCTATCTTTAATCCCGTAGCCTCTCTCAACAGCTGTTCGCCAAAGACTTAAGAACAATCCTGTACTATCGATAGTCCTGCCATCACTGCGCAAAATCCTGCCACTTACCATCCCCACAGTATTATCTACGTAAAACCCCCGCAATGCTTCCTGAATAAATTGCTTATCCAAAATAACGTCATCATTAAGACATAAAATAAAATCTCCTTTGCTTACATTTATCCCCTTATTAAGCGAGCCGGCGTAAAACAAGTTTTTGGGCTGCGAATATAATTTAATTCGCGGATGACATCTTGCAATCTCCCGGCTGAAATTCTCGCTTAGCGAATTATCAATTACAATAATTTCAAAATTTGTATAGGTCTGATTTTTCAGCGAATCAAGACAAGCTCTAAGATAGCTTTTTATCCCGCCAGCTACAATAATGACACTTACTATTTTATTTGACGCCACTTGCATTTTTGAATACAATTATAACATAGTGCTAATAATTTTACTAACCCTAATATTCATCCGTTCGTTCATCTGCTCTCTTGCCTTCCCTCATTTAAATTTTATTTATTCAATTATCCTTCTGCTATTTTTACTTATCTGGCTCATCCGCAAAGGTATCCCACTAAGAAAAATTAACTCTTTAAAATCTCCCCTACTTCTATTCCTTCTGGCATTACTTATTTCAATAATTTTCTCTACTGATAAGCTAAATAGCCTAAAAGAGCTATATAAATATATTAGCGGCATATTAATTTTCTTATTTGCTATTTCTTTAACTTATGAGGATAGGATTCGAGCTCTCAAGGCAATAATCCTGGCAGGTTTTCTAATCAGCCTCTTGGCAATCTATCAATATTTTTTTGGCTTTCGCCATATCCTGGATTATTTAGCCAGAGATAAAACCGCATCTTCCTTTGCCCTGGATTATATCCAGCGCAAAAGGGTATATTCTCCCTTTGTCACCCCTAATACATTAGGAGGATATCTGGCTATAATTATACCCCTTATCCTGGCACTCTGGGATAAAAATAAAAATATCTGGCTTAACCCCTTTTTCTTTTTTCTTATATCAATATCGTTTGCCCTTCTTCTTACCAAGTCTCTCGGGGCGCTTTTGAGCATTTTTTCAGGTTTAGTAATATATTTTTATTTTTCATCCTTCTTAAATAAGGGCTACTTAATAAAACAGAAGAACTTAAATAAAAAAGTATTATTACTTATTACGGGATTTTTAATTATAATGGAGTTGGTTTTCCTTATCCGGCAGACCGCATCAAAACCGCATACCCTGCCCAGTTTCTCGTTGATAATGAGAATAAATTATTGGTTTGAAGCCTTGAAGATAATTAAAACTGCTCCTTGGACTGGGGTAGGCCTGGGCAATTTTAACCTTGTCTTTGCCCGCTATGCGCACAACTCTTACTTACAACTCTGGGCAGAGACGGGAATCTTGGGAATAGTATCATTCCTGTGGTTAATCATTGCTGTGTTTAAATCTGCAGTTAAGAATATCGATATCGCTTCAAATAAGAAGCTGATAATAGGCCTAATCAGTGCAAATGCTGTATTTCTCATTCATAACCTTATTGACTTCAGCTTCTTCCTGCCCGAGGTTGCCCTTATCTGGTGGGTGATTTTTGGCTGTACTTACAGGTAAGACTGTATGCCCAATAATTGCAGAATAACAGACTTAATGTCAACAATATTAACCTTATCAATATTGAGTTTTTGATTAACAAGAAATATACCCGGAACAACTGAGGGGTCAAAAAGATGGTCTCCGCTCCAGGGTTTAAGATTGTCCTCGATAACACTCTCTGGCACGGCACCCAGGGCTGTCTGCCAGGACGCACGATAACCTTCATTGAAACCGATAAACAAATCCGGCGCATCATTAATACAAGGGCCATTAAAAATCTCTTCGCTTGTATATACCCTCTTTACAATCAATCTTTGCTCAGCGGAATCACGCCATTGATAAAGCTCATCGCTGATTTCTTTTTTTAATTGTTCTTTTTCATTTCCCGAGGAAACAATTCCTTCTCCCTCGCGACCTCGCTGGTTAATATAAATCCCCCCAAAACCAAGAGCATAGGCTTTTGTTCTCGACCAATCTACATCTTTAAAGAATTCTCCGCCGTTTCTCAAGTTATCGTCCTTTAAAAAAAGGAAACCATTTGCTCTAAGCCAGCTGTTAACATGAACTGTACGATGAAAAGAATTAAATCCGTGGTCGGAAAGAACTATGAGGGCGGTTGAGCTATCTATATTTTTCATCACCCAACCTAAAATTTCGTCCATCTTTTGATAACATTGCAATATTACATTTCCATAAATAGCAGCTTTTGTTGCATCATAGGTGTGGCTTTGCTGGTCCTGGTAGTGCCAAAACATATGCTGAATGATATCAGGATATCCAAAATAAAAGAAAAATAATCCGCCTTTAAAACGCTTTAATTCTTTTCTTAATATAGCTTCTCTCTCTTTAAGAATACTGTTGGCCTGTTCTAAAAAAATATCTTCATCAATTCGACCCTCGTTCAATGCCCAGGTATCGTAAGGCATACCTTGAGTATGATATAAGCCAATGTCTCTGGATAATTCCCTGGCAAAATTACGAGGATAGGATATAGTGAAAGCCGGCTTTCGGGGGTCGAAATTTATTGCCGAACAATAAAGCTCCAATTCAGGATATACATTCTTCAGATAAAATCTACATATTCCGTTAACACTTTTAAAAATATCTATTTTAAAATTTAATTTAATCCAATCGCTCCAATGCCCCTTTTTCAAAATAATATGGTTTTTTTGTATATTAATAATCACGAATTCTGAGTCAGAATTTATCTTAATTTTCATTGGTATTTGAATGTCACGGGCCGGCTTTTTAGATATATCCCGTGGACCATATAGAGTTGTATCAATAATTTTATCTCTTGCCTCTACGTGAAATACTAATCCTCCAGTATGCTTATTTTTATCTAATTTGGCAGTAGTATAAAAAGAAAAGGTCCCCATAGTGCCACGAATGTCCGGAACTCCCATGCCAGAAATCATCCGACCGTATACTTTATCCGGAGGAAAGGTGTTAGGGCAGAAATAAATATATGTGGGAATCTTATTCTGGGAGGCAATTTCCCAAAAGCAGATTCCCTTTCTCCGTGTAGTTATTTTTGGTCTTAAGAGGGGAATTCTTATTGGTCCAATATTAAATATTGCTGGCTCATTAGATATTTCATTTAACGAAAGGAATGGGGAATATGTTTTTGGATCTCGCATAATAAAATCAAATACACCATGACCGCCGGGATTTAAACCAGTAGCAAAACTCGACCAGGCAACCTCTGATTGAGGAGGATTGGTAGTCTCCAGGCGTGCATAGGTTCCGGTATTTTTTAATTTAGAAAAATTGGGCAGTTTATTGTCTTTTATAAACCTTTCTAACAGATTCGGGTCTAAAGCATCCATCCCCAATACAACTACTTTTTTAGGAAAAGATTTTGGCTCTGACATAAAAATCCCCCAAATAAGAATGCCAATAATAACTATTGATAATATAATTATAAAGAAAAACTTGTGAAAAAACAAAAGAATTCGTTTTATAAATAGAATGGATATGCTAAAAAAGGCAAGCAGTATTCCGATTATAACTGAGCCAACCGAAAAAAAGGGGAGGCCTGAGCCGGGATCAATATATGCAAAGCCTGATTTTTCATAGACAAAAAAAATTGGAAATAGAAAAAAAATTGACATTAAAATGACACGGAATAATATCATTTCACTTTATAATACCGAAGGCCAGAATTTTATTTTTTTTAATTAATAGGAATCTACCTAAGGAAGGAAATCTGGAAAATCTTTCAACCGCTAACGGCTCATCAGCGGTTATTTTAACTTCAGCTATATCATCCTCTTTCAGGCAGATTAATTTTTTTTTCTTTACTCTCAGGTTATCGTAATCCAGCTTTTGAATTATTTCTCCGATTCTGCAGTTTCTCTCAGCTGTGCCGCATCTGATAATTAACTTATCATTTTTATTAAGATTTTTACCAAGCACAAATATCCGGGCAAAAAAACTTTTCTTAACCGAAGGGGCATAGTATAAACTACTTCCGACCTCGCCTCGCTTAATTTTATCGCAATCCGCAGTCAATAATTGAAAACTAATGCACTCTCCGGCTTCTGCTTTCTCTTTATCGCCTTCGGCGTTAACAAGAGAAACAACCTTCCCCAACTGCCTGGATATGTTAAGAAACAGTTTACTGCTTCGCCTGACAACACCGCTTTCCACTCTTCCAACAAAAATCTTCCTGCCTTTATTGTCGTAGATATCTTGAATTAACACTCTTAACCCCCTGGATTTTGAGGGGATTGGTTTATTTGCCTTTTTATTGAGGAGTTCTACTAATGATTTGCCTTTATACCAATTCATATTAATTGACCTGCTAAACAGATTATCTGCCCTCATTGCTGAAATTGGTATAAAGGGGGTATGTTGATAACAATCTGTGGCCCTCAGGAATTTCAAGGCTTCGGTTTTTATCTCTCTAAATCTTTCTTTATTGTAATTTACAAGGTCCATCTTATTAACCGCAATAAATAATTGTTTTATACCTAGCATCTTGGCCAAAAGGATATGTAGCTTTGCTTGCTTTCGGAACCCCTCGTTTAATCTTGCCGAAACCACCAATATAGCAACCTGTGCCTGGCTTGTGCCGGTTAACATATTTCTTATAAATTCTTTATGTCCGGGGCAATCAATAATATTGTACTCGAATTTATTAACTTTTAAGCGAACCTGCGTCGTATCTAAAGTTAAAGCATTAACCCTTTCTTCCCTGAAGCTATCGAGGAAAAAAGCAAACTCTAAATCTTTATTCGCATTTTTATCTTTTTTAAAATTTTTTGAAATCCTTTTAATCTCTTCTACCTTGTCTTCAGGTAGAGAACCGGTATCGTATAACAACCGGCCGATAAGAGTGGACTTACCGTGGTCCACCGCGCCTATAACCGCTAAATTTATCTTGGGAATCATTTTGTCTTTCACATGTATCCTAAAGACCTCAATTTTTGCATCATATACGCTTTTTCTTTATCCTGGGCTCTTCCTGCTCGCTCAGATGTGGAGGTTTCTTTTAACTCTTTTATTATCTCATCAATATTCAATGCGTTTGAATCTATTGGGACAGTGCAAGGCATACAACCTAAACTCCGATAGCGTTTACCCTTTCTTGAAAAATACAGAGGATTTACTGGGATTTTCTCCTGTTTTATATATTCCCATATATCCAGCTCTCCCCAGTGCAATAAAGGATGTATACGGTAGTGAATCTCCTCCTTAAAAATTACCTTAAATAAATCCCACAATTCTGGTGGTTGATTCTTATAATCCCAATGGAATTCCTTATCGCGAGGTGAGAAATAGCGTTCTTTAGCGCGAATACCATGCTCATCTCTTCTTATAGCAAGAAAAATAGCATCAAAAGCGTATTTCTTAAGGCACTCCTTAAGCGCTTCTGTCTTTAATTTTGTGCAACATTGGAATCTGCCTGATTTTTCTGGATTAACCCCTTGTTTTATTGCTTGAATATTTTTTGCAACAATCAGATTTATACTCCATTCCTTAACAATTTTATCTCGGAATTTATACATCTGGGGAAACTTAAAACCCGTATCAATATGAATCACCGGAAAAGGGATTTTGCCTAGAAAAGCCTTTCTGCACAACCAAAGCAGCGTGGTGGAATCCTTACCTACGCTCCAGAGAATGGCCGTATTCTTAAATTGAGCTGCCGCTTCCCTGATTATAAAAAG
>CAYMKG010000015.1:0-14614 GCA_964391145.1 uncultured Planctomycetales bacterium | reverse complement strand
ATAGTAAATTAAACAAAGGAACAAACATTTCTATAAGATTGCCTTTAATAAAACAATCTGGAAAGACAAAGTAAATATCGGAACCGCCGAGCAGACGACTTTTATTGATAGAGTAGTATGTATTTATATAAATGATTTAACAACTCAGAAAAAATGATTCCCGCATAGCTTTGATACCGCAAAGACGCCAAATTACCGCAAAAGCGCAAAGAATTTTTGCGTTTTAGCGGAATTATTGCGGTTTAGCGCTGTTCAGAGAGTAGTTCTTAAATTGGCTAATGTATTTATACGGAAAAAATTCGGTTCTCGAGAGGCTGAAAGCAAACCCTGGTAGCATAAGAAAAATCTATTTAGCGGATGATTTTGGCGACCGCCGGATATTAAATGCAATCCGCCAAATAAAGGTCAAAACACAGCGCATCCCGCATAAACGTTTGGTAAAAATTAAACCGTCCGAGCACTTACAGGGCATAATAGCCGAGGTTGATAATTTTTTTTATACTCCGTTTGAAAATTTATTAAGCAAGCCTGCTCGGCAAAAATTAACCCTGATTTTTCTGGATAACCTCACTGACCCTCAAAATTTGGGAGCAATTATTCGAAGCCTGGCCTGTTTAGGCGGCTTTGCCGTGGTTATACCCGAACACAATTCTTGCAAGATTACTGACGCGGTATTACACGTGGCTTCCGGCGGAGAAAATTACATTCCAATAGCAATGGCTGGCAATACCTCAAAAGCGCTGATGGAAGCCAAGCGCGCTGGATACTGGTCCGCCGGAGCGACAGTAGAGGGAGGAGAAGAAATAGAAAGCGCAAGACTTGCATTCCCTTTATGTTTAGTTATGGGCTCTGAGGGAAGGGGCATCCGCCCCGGAGTCATAAAACACCTTGACTTTAAAATTACTCTGCCGATGCGGGGAGCAGCCCTTTCTTTCAATGTTGCCATCGCAACAGTCTTGCTGTCGTATGAAATATTCAAGAAGAAAAGATTAAAATCTGGTATTAATCTTGCGTAATCTCGTGGTTAAAATGAAACCACAAGATTTCACAGATTGTCACAAGTTTTATTAAAAAAATCTTAACCACAGAGTCACAGAGATAAATGAAAGTTCACAGAGTAAATTTTAAAACCATAAGAAATCTCTGTGTTCTCTTTGTGTCTTGGTGCCTCTGTGGTAAAGGATTTAACCGAGAAAGTTATATAAACTATTTAAGAGTTACAAAGAAAAGAGTCGGTTTATTATTAAATTTTGGTAGAGGTAGTTTAGAAATTAAAAGAAGAATCTTGTGATAATCTTGTGTAATCGTGTGGTCACAAATCTGGAGGGAAGATGATTATACTCACTCTAATAATAATGGTCGCGGGAATCGCCCTAGCTGTTTATGCTTTCGCTATTATCGATAAATCGGAATCAAAAATGAAAAAGAGAGCCAAAGAGTTAAAGGATGCCGAAGAACAGAAGGTTTTAAGGTTGGAGGGACAGATAAATTCGCTGAAAAAAGAATTGGAGAAAGCGAAGTCCGATTATTTAAAGCTACGGGACGAATTTGAAGTCTCAAAAAAAGAGGCCGAAATTCTCAAAAAGGAAGAAATCGATTTAAAAGAAGAGTCCACCAGGCTAAAAGAATGGCACAGTAAAGGTCAAGCGGAGCTTGAGAAGATAAAAAAAGATTACTCCAGTCTTAAAAACGATTTTTTAAAAAAGGAAAAGGAAATCGCAGAGGAGTTTTCCAAAAATGAAAAATTAAATATAAAGCTAAAAGAGGCTACGGAAAAACTTCAGTCACTGGAAGCCGAAGATAAAAAAAAATCAGGCGAGATTGAAAATTTAAACAGGCAGATAGAGAAATATTTGAGGCAGATAAAAACTTACACGGATAAAATAGAAGAGTTACAGAAAAAACAGGACTCGGCCAGCTTCGTTTCAAAAACAGATTACGATGAGCTGAAGAGCAAATACGACGAGCTGAAAGAGCAAATAGAAAGAAAGCAGGCTGGGGCAAAACAGCCCGAACAAAAACAGTCCAAAAAGGAAGAGCCGCAGATAAAACCCGAAGAAAAGCAGTCGGAGCAGAAAAAACCGGCAGAAGCACAGCCAATAAAAGAGCAACCAGCTAAAGAGCAGCCAAAGGCAGCGCAGGCAAAACCAGAACAATCCGTAAAAGAACAGTAAACCCCGTTAGAAATAGGTTGCCG
Source organism: uncultured Planctomycetales bacterium (assembly GCA_964391145.1). Classification (GTDB taxonomy): domain Bacteria; phylum Omnitrophota; class Gorgyraeia; order Gygaellales; family JAHJCI01; genus CAYMKG01. Next base: position 12,417 of record CAYMKG010000015.1, on the reverse strand, counting down.
AAGGCAACCGTATCGTTAAATAACAGGAGTATTTCTAACGGGGTAAAAGACAAGAGTAATAATTCTGACCAAAAAGTATCCCGATAGAAATTAAAAGAAATTAAGTGGGTCGCAATGCTTAGGATTGCAATCGTTATTTTCGCTACAGTTTTAACTTTCTGCTTGATGAACCTGTCCGGCTGTGCAGGTTTGTCCCATAAGATGGATGCTATACGTACATTGATTGGGCTTGGCCAGAACGAAAAGTTTAAAGCCCGTGCGATTAAACAAGAAACCGAGAGTTTTCACAAGGTTAAACGATATATTATCGAGGGAAAGATTAAAAAAGGCATTACTAAAGAAGCTGCGTCCAAAAAATTCGGCCAACCCGTCGTAATCCTTTCAGAAAATAGCGGTCAGGAGTGGATATACAAACCCGGCCAGGCAGGTTGGTTAGAAGGAGAGAAAATATATCTATATTTTAATGAAAGCGGGATGCTAGAGGAGTGGGAATGTATTGATTTGGACTGCACTCCGTTAGCAAAATAGGTGTTCAATATGATTTCGTTAATAATTTTATTCGCAAGCGTGCTTTTTCTTTCTGGCATCTGCTCAATGGCAGAAGCGGCTATCTTAAGCCTGCCTCTGGTAAAGGCAAGGATTTTAGTTGAACAGAAAAGGAGAGCCGCCGCAACTCTTCTTTTTATTAAAGAAAATATCCATCTGGCGGTCGCCACAATCGTTATACTTAATAATACCGTTAACATAGTAGGATCGATATTCGTCGGCCAGCTAGTATCGCGGCTGCTTGGTAGCCAGTGGCTGGGAATAGCCTCCGCGATTATAACCTTTGCTATTATTATAATCTCCGAGGTAATACCAAAAACTATCGGAGAGCACTATAAAGCCCAGATTTCTTTAATAAGCGCCAAGCCGCTGCAAACTCTGATATGGCTACTTAGGCCGCTTGTCAGTATTCTGGTTCTAGTCACGACCCCTTTTAAGAGCAAGTTGAGGCTGCCAAAGGTCACCGAGGAAGAAATAAAGATTATGCTCAGATTAGGAAGAGATGCAGGGACGGTTGAGACTGACGAAGAAACCTTGTGTAATAGAGTTTTCAGACTTAACGATTTAAAAGCCACTTATATGATGAAGCCTATAAAAAATATTTACGCGCTGGAAGCCAAAAAATCGCTTTCAGAAGCGAAAGGGGAGATAATTAATTCGCCCTACAGCAGAATTGCAGTTTATGAAAACACCATTACTAACATAATCGGGATATGTTCGCAGCGCAGCCTCTTGAGAGAAATCGCCAAAGACAACTACGAAGCCAAGGTCAAAGATTTTATTTCAAGGCCTATATTCGTTGATGAAAACGAAAAAGCAGACAAGCTCTTAGAGAAGTTCCAGGCTTACCATCAGCACCTCTTCATCGTCCAGAACAGCGCAAAGGAAAATATAGGAATTTTGACTATGGAAGACGTGCTGGAGGAACTTTTTGGGGAGATTTACGACGAAAAGGACAGTATGCGTTAGCGAAAATACCAAGGCTTTATTTTTTTGTGGACTTTTCCCGGAGAATGCGATATAATTTCTAAACCTCGTTTGAATGATTTTTGTGTTAAAATATTAAACTCTCATCACTATGAATGATAATTTTGATTTTAACATTTCAACCGCAGACAATCTTGGGATAGGGCTTTTTAAATACTCCCTTTTCCCGGAAGAGAAATTTATCATGGTTAATTCCGCCCTCGCCAGGATTCTGGATTATGCCTCCAAGGCTGATTTAGAAGAGGAAAGGCTCGATAACCTTTTCTTTGATTCCAGCCATAAAGAAGAATTCTTCAAAATCTTAAAAGAACAGGGGAGGGTTACATTTTTCGAGACAACCTTTAGAAAAAATAACGGCCAAACTCAATGGGTAGCCGTTACTGCTACTAAAATTGTAACTCAGAATAACGAAACGTACGCAGAAGGAATAATTGAAGATATTTCCTCCCATAAACAAATGGAGGAGCAATTATCTTTAGAGAGAGATTTTCTTCAGGGCCTTCTTGATAATATCCCCGACGCCATTTATTTTAAAGACCGCCGCAACAGGATTATAAAAGTAAACAAGTTCTACGCCGAGGGAGTGGGCCTTAAGCCGGAAGAAATTATTGGCAAAACGGATTTCGACTTTTTTCCGCGCGACCAGGCAGAGAAAATGTTTAACGATGACAACCGGGTCTTGAATACAGGGAAACCCATCGCAGGAGAAATCGAACGCACTCTTCTGCGAAACGGTACCTGGAATCAGGTAATCACCACTAAAATTCCTATGTATGACAAATCAGGAAACATCATCGGAACGATGGGCATTACCAGAGATATGACTGCTTATGCCAATTTAGAAAAAGACCGCCTAACAATGGTGATAAACGCGCTGACGGTTTTAGGCAAGGCCCTGGAGATGCGTGACCCTTATACATTCAGCCATACGCGGCAAGTGGCAAGAATTTCCGAGAAGATAGGCGAAAGGTTAGGCTGGGATAGAAATCGAATCCTGCAAATAAAATTAGCCGGAGAGCTGCACGATTTAGGCAAAATAAGCATCCCCCTGGATATTTTGAATAAGCCCGGAAGGTTAACCGAACTCGAATACAGGCTCGTTCAGAAACACGTAGATAAGTGCTATGACCTTATTAAAGACATCGAATTTCCCTTTTCTTTGGCTGAGATAATATATCAACACCACGAACGCCTGGACGGCTCAGGCTATCCAAAAGAACTAAAGGGCGATGAGATTGTTCTAGAGGCACGCATTTTAGCGATAAGCGACGTTTTGGAATCAATGGCCTCCTATCGCCCTTACAGACAGGCCTTGGGCCTTGGGAAGGCGTGCGAGGAGCTAAGAAAGGGCAGCGGCTCAAAATACGACCCGCAAATAGTAGAGATAGCTTTGAATCTAATCAAGGAAAATAACGGAAAGGCATTCTGGCTTACTCCCCAAACCCAAGACACGCCAAATCCCTCCTAAAAAAATATTCAAGACCTAAAAAATTCTTGGAGTTATTTATATTAGAACTGTTTAAACTTGCTTATTTTTGGCGAATATGCTACTATAATTTAGGCTTTTAAGATTATAAGGCCCAAAGGGGATGAATTGAAGGTTTATAATTTCTAAAAGGAAAATCAAGGGACGATCGGGCGAGAGAATTATGGAATGAAAATATGCGAGAAAGAAGAAGGTTTATAAGAATTCCGGAAAATGCGCCGATAACTTATGAGATTATGGATAATCCGGAAGTCGGGGAGCATTTTACTAAAGACATAAGCCTGGGAGGAATAAGATTTTTTATTCACCACTTCGTTCCGGTAAACAGCTTCTTGAGAATAAAGCTCTTTCTCAAAAAAATAACTTTTTATTTCGGAGCTCTCGTTAGAGTGGTATGGATTAGAAGAGACCCTCATAGCGACAGGTATGAAATAGGCGTAGAGTTCGTAAACATGCCCGAAGAAGCAACGGCGCACCTCATTGAGTACATAAGAAGCATCTTAAGTTTAATCGGCACTTCTTAATAAAATTATTATTTCTCTCGAGCAGCGGGAAATTAAAGAGAAGGCAAAACAGTGAAATTAAAATTAATCGTTAACCCTGCGGCCGGTAGAAAAAAAGCTAATAAGGCAATTCCCGCAATCAGGCAGATATTAACCGAAAAGAACCTTGATTTCCACATCGACATCACCAGCCATCCCGGCGAGGCTACCTACCTCTCCCAAAAGGCTTCGAAAAATAACTTCCGGATAATAATTGCTGCCGGAGGAGATGGAACCGTACACGAAGTTGTAAACGGAATGATTGATTCGGGCTGCACGCTAGGCGTAATCCCCCTTGGTTTGGGCAACGACTTTGCTAAAGGAATCGGCATTACATTTAGATTGCAAGAAGCCTGTCTGGCAATTTCCGAGGGGATACTTGCACTGATCTTTAATGGATACTTTGAACGGCAGAAAGGGTTTTGCCGCGGTTTGGCCTGGCAGAAGTCGATTACACTACTCAGAAAAGAACTCTCAGGCCCAGCCTCACATCTTTGCCAGAATCTGCAAAACCAACCAAATAACGCCCTATCTACTCAGGGATACCCTTTGACCCAATCTCCCCCACCCTTTATTTATTCAAGTATTTTGGTTTTTTCTGAGTATTAAAAAGGTGCGGGGTCACTCCGATACAACAAATAGCTTTCGAAAACGGAATCTGTTGCATAACTTGTTGATTGTGTTAAAATTAATTAATCTGCATTCAAGAAAAATCTGGCCTTCAGGTAGAAGCCTGAACAGATTCTTCTTGAGTCCGTTAGTCACAGGAATGCTGACGTTGGCAAAAAAAGACATTATACCTAAAGACAAAATGGCTGCTCTGGAACTCTACAACGAATCTATTTACAAAAAAGCTCGGTTTATGCAGGTGAGAATAGAGGATGACCTCGATAGAGCAGGAGATGCCTTTGTAATAGAGATTCTGAGAGCATTGCAGTTCTGGCATAAAGAGCCACGAATCATTATGCAGCTTTGCGCCGGAGAGAGTCTGTTCATCGGCTACCGTAAAATGGGGGGAGATAGGGTTCTGCGGGAAAAGGGATTATACGAGCCGAAAAAATTCGCCAGAATTTTAAAAAAGTACGGCAAAGCAGGCGCTATTTTAGACACCTGGGATAAACCGCAAACCCAAGCTTTTCTTAAGAATAACGGGTTAAATCCTAAGCTGAAGCCGGATATGAATAAAGTTATAGCTTTTGCAATCGACGCCATCTTTCCCCAGAAGCGCAGTGATTACTTTGCCTTTGCTTACCTGCTTAATAACGTTTGTGATCTCTGGGGCGTACCAAAAGATAATCGCCGCTTTTTTTACGCAGATATCTACATAACTGCAGAGAACGGCCAATGGAAAACTAACAGAATACCGAATAACGAGTATGAGGAAATTTTGACGAGCATTGATAGAGAAGGGTTGAAGATTTTAGAATATCAGGCTGCCTGTTTGCTAAAAGGCGATAATAGAGGCTTTGCCTTAAATTCTCCTCTGCGGATTGAGAGCGGTAAGGTAATCGGCAGGAAGTTGATGAAAAACAAGAACGGCGATTTTCGAGTCCAAGAATTGCAGATAAAGCCGCTTGAAAGCAGCCATATCCAATATCAGTATCTCGAAAGTATGCGCAATCAGGCGTTGATGATGCATAAAGAACTGGTAAAATTTGGCGGAGCGCACATAATCCTGCTTGGCGTAGGGCCGTCTTATGGGGGGGAAGGCCACATTGGATTCTGTGAAAAGGATACATCGCCCCAGCAGAGATGTTTTATCGGAGCGATCAATGACTTCGATGCAACCTTCCATATTGCCGGCGCGCATGCCAAAGAATTCTATGGGTTAAAAAATATGTTTGTTACTGTCGGTGATATAAGAATGCCGAAATACGGCTTTATAACCTTTGGCCCCGCGGATTTGATGTATCGCGAGGCGATAGTAATTGTTATAGCCACGGGTAACTTAAAGAGCAGTTCCGTAGCAAAAGCAATTGAAAGCAACTACGAACCTCGGCACCCCTTAAGCTTAACCCAGAATTGCTGCGGTACTTACGTACTGGATAAAACCGCAGCCAGAGAATTACGCGTTGAAAAATTTCCCTGGGAATTTCAACTGCAAACCGAAAAATTCCGAAGAGAAAAAAAAGCCGCGGAAGAAATATTATCGGGTTTAATAAGGCCCGAACAGATTTCGGAAAAATTGAAACAATGGGGCGTAAAGAGAAAGAATAACGTCCTTTTTGTAAATCCTCACATGGACGATGATTTCCTGGCAATGATGCATCTAATAAAAGAAATGTCCCGGCATTTGAACATATACGCCTGTTACGCGTCTTTGGGTTATAAAGCGGTGTACAGCGATTACATTTTAGGACTCCTGGAGGTTGCCAGCAAGCTGGGTCAGGGTGAAATAAAAAGCCTAAATCCGAAATTAAAACAGAGCTTGCTTAATGAATTAGTAAAAGAAGGTCGCAATCCCAGGCGCGTGGCGCATTTAGATTATGAGACACTGCCTTATATGGGCGAGAAAGAGAAGGTACTGCGCGCGAAAATTTTATTAATGGATTTGAACCAAAGATATGATTTGAAGGCAGACGCAAAAAAACTTTTTAGAAACAAATTCAGAAGCAAAGTAGATATTTTAAAATTGAGAGAGTTCCTGGCTGAGGTCGAGCGAAGAAAACCCCCCTGCGGCGGAATGGATATAGAGTTGATGCGCTTTCTTAAAACCTCCGCCAGATTTATGGAAGCCGCTTCCGGCTTAATGTCACTTGGCGTATCCTATAAAAACATCTACTGGCCGCTGGATGTAAGTTTTTATGACTCACCGGGCAGGCCTTTGGCGATAAGGCAAGAGGATATCAGCAAGCTCAAAGACGTAATTAAGGCTGTTCGCCCGAGGATGATAGTCTTCAACGGAGAGGGATTCCCTGACTATGGCAGCCATTCCAATACCGAGATAGGAACTTACATAGCGTTGTTTGAGCTTCTCAGAGAGAAAAAAATAAAAAACGACCTCGTTCTTTTTCAATGGGCAGGCGTCTGGGACAGAATCGAGATAGACGCTTCGCAAATCAGTGTAGCATTAACCAGAGAACAACTGCAGGACTTTTATAACTCATTTAATTTTTTCTATCCTACGCAGGCTCCGTATGCTCCCGCATTGAATGCCTCTTCAGCGCTTCCGCAGCCGTTCAGCCAGGATGTAATAACCAACGCCAGTAAATCAGCTCAAGAGCTGACTGCCCTGGTAGGCGTACCTAAGGACATAGCGGATATTCTAAAACAGGGAGGGGGAATATTAAACTATAAAGTTGCGAAATTGAATGATGTAAAGATGAAGCGTGAATTTCAAAGAAAACAGGAGGAGCTTGCTCGCTCGCGGCTCAGCATAGATATTTCCAGCAACGCTGCTCTAACCGGGCCTGCGCCTTATCCGCAAAAGCTTAACGAAATATCCGCAACTCTAATAAGAGAATCGCTTGCCAAAGGGGCTATATCAGAAAAAGAAAAGTGGTTATTTGGCCTCGGCGATTCTTTCCGGTTAACTACCGAGAATATGCTTGAGATTGTAGCGGCGTTTCGCAAAGAGATGGAGCTGGGCTTACAGGGGAAAGAAAGCTCGCTTGCAATGCTGCCTACTTTCGTGGGCGAGGCAAGCGGTAAAGAAAAAGGAGTATTTTTAACATTGGATTTGGGCGGCTCAATATTCCGCATGCTTTTAGTCTATCTTCCGGGTAAAGGCAAAAAGCCGAAGGTGATTATTGATAAATACCCGCTTAAAGCAACTGCTTATGATTATACCCAGGCCAGTGCTGAGGAACTTTTTGGAGCAATTGCCAAGAACGTAAAAATCTTCCTGTCAAAGCATGAGAAACAAATTATAAAATCCGGATATAATAAAAAGCCTCTTCCTCTTGGATTTACCTTTTCGTTTTCCGTAACGCAAACTGCGATAGACCAGGCTAAAGTCGAAAAGCTGGCAAAAGACTTTCGAATGACAGGCCTCATGAACCAGGATATCCTCCAATTTTTAAGAAGGGCGATTAGAGAGGAAGGCTTAGGTGACGTTATCAAGGTTGTATCTTTAAATAACGACACGGTGGGAACTCTGGCAACCCAGAGGTATCGTGATAAAAACTGCGATGTCGGCGGGATTGTAGGGACAGGAACAAATTTTTGCTATGTGGAATCGACAGAAAATATCCGCACACTGACAGACCAACAAAAAGCTTGCTACGGCAAAAAGACAATGGTTATTAACATCGAGTCGGGCAATTTCAATAAAATGCCCCGGAATATCTACGATAGAATCCTTGACAACGGTTCCACTAATAGAGGCGAGCATATTGAAGAGAAGGCGGTCTCGGGATTATACTTGGGAGAATTAACGCGGCTTGCGCTCACAGACCTGATAAACAAAGGCCTGTTATTTAAGAAGAGATTAACACAGAAGGAGAAAAATAAAATTGCTCAAAAAGGGAGTTTTCATACGCCTTCTATGACAAAGATATCGGGAGATGATTCTGCTAGCTTGAAAGGGGTTCAAGTGCAGCTGGAAAAATGGGGCATTAAAAGCAAGCATATCAGTCTGGATGACAAAAAAGTCGTAAAAGAGGTATGCGCAATAGTTGCCAGGCGGGCTGCCCGCATAACCGCTGCTGTTATATTTGCTATTGTAACACATATGGACCGAAATATTCAGCGCTATCATACCGTAGGCATAGACGGCAGCCTCTTTGAGAAACACCCTTTTTTTAAAAAGGATATACAAGAGGCTATGAGAGAGCTATCTATGGAAGCATTTGGCGACAACCGCTGCGAAAAGATATCCCTTAAGCTTACTACCGATGGCTCAGGTATCGGCGCAGCTGTTATTGCCGCAATGGCCGCCTCTTCAGCACATAGCTGAAAGAGAACAAGCCCATCGGTAAAATTAAATTTGCGAGGCTGCCAGATTTTTGTTATAATTCATTGTCATATGATTTCGATAACTCCTATCAACGACCTCAATGAACCCGGAATTTCAATTTATCGCTCCCTCAAAGGCAAGGCGCTGGAGAGAAACGGTATTTTTATCGCTGAGGGAGAGAAAGTCGTCAGAGCGTTGCTAAAGAGTAAACTGCGGATTATCTCTGCTCTTATGACTGAGAAATGGTATGAGAAATTACGCAGCGAAATCGAAAAAAAAGCAAAAAAGGGATTTCAAGTTTATATTGCCGGGCAAAAGGAGATGGAAAAGATAGTAGGCTTCCATTTACATCAAGGTATTATGGCAACTGCAGAAACCCCGCCTAAACTTTCCCTGAAGCAGGCTTCAAAACTCTGGAATTCGCCCCACCTGCTTCTAGCAGTCAACGGAATAAAGGATCCCGAAAACGCAGGCCTGATTGTTAGAAATTCACTCGCCTTTGGCGTTGACACGCTAATAGTGGATAAGAATTCCTGTGACCCTTATTTACGCAGAGCAGTGCGGGTCTCTATAGGTGCGATTTTTAAACTACCGGTTGTATATATTGACCGCCTTCCCGAGGCATTAAATTGGCTTAAACAGAAATTTAAGACGCGAATAATAGCAGCAGCACCCGACCCAGCAAATCAAAGCTTAAATAAAACAGATTTCTTGGGGGATGTCTGCCTGGTATTTGGAAACGAAGAGCGGGGCTTATCTGAAGAGGTGGTAAAGACTGCCGATTCGCTGGTTAGAATCCCTATGCCCGGAGATTTGGATTCCCTGAATGTATCCTGTGCCAGCGCCGTATTTCTGCATCACGCCGCAGCTAAAAGATAAGCAAGGAGGGCAAGATGAATCTCTATTTAGTCCAGCACGGGCTTGCTTTATCTGAGGAAAAAGATTCCCGAAAGCCACTAAGTTCCGAGGGGAAAGATATCACGCAAGAAATAGGAAGGTTTTTAAAGGCGAGGGGCGTAAAAGTAGAGTGCATCTGGCATAGCGAGAAGTTACGCGCTATCCAGACGGCTCAGATAATCTCCGAATTTACCTCATATGCCGAGACTGAAAAGCGTAAAGACCTGAATCCCTTAGACCCTGTGGATAAATTCTACACAGAATTTCTAAAAATAAATAGAGACTTGATGATTGTCGGGCACCTACCGTTTCTGCAAAAATTAACATCCTTGCTTTTGACGGGCTCGGACAATCTCGAACTGGTCTCTTTCAGATATTCCTCGGTACTCTGCCTTGAGTATCAGGAGAAATGGAAAATAGCCTGGTTCATTACCCCTGAGTTAATTTAAAAGACGCCAAACTGACCAATCCGGCTGTGGACATTCCACAAAACTTAAGTCTGATGTGTGACCTTCGTTCGCACTATCGTATAACAGCGGATGAAAGGGAAATCAAAGATTTCCCCAAACCCAATCCTTTCTGGGTTGAAAAATAGGGATTTTTTTGAGAAAATAATTAGCATAAAGATTTTATTGATATATGAAAGAAAAATGAAAAAGGGCTGAGCTTCTTTTAGCCTTGTAATGTTATGTGAAATTGGGCCCTTTTTAAAGGAGGTGAGAGTAAGCCATGGATAATCGGATCATCATAGACCCTGATATACAGCATGGTAAACCTGTCATCAAGGGCACGAGAGTTCCCGTTGCACGTATTATCGGAGGGCTTGCAGGTGGTATGACAAAAGAAGAAATCATACGGGAATATGAAATAAGCGAGGAGGATATTCGAGCTGCCTTAATCTACGCTGGCGAACTTATCGAAGAGGAAGAATTTCACCCTCTTCCGAAATAAGAGGAGATTATGCAATTTTTGATTGATGAAGACTTGCCACGCTCGACAGGTGACTTATTGCGAAGTTATGGCCATGAAGCAATCAATGTGCGTGACATTGGTCTACGAGGGGCAAAGGACTCGCAAATCGCTTCCTATGCTCAAAATAGAGGCTTATGTTTAGTTACAGGTGATATTGGCTTTTCAGATATCCGCAACTATCCACCTACGCAATACACAGGACTCATTGTTTTGCGTATTCCAAGGGATGCGACAGCTCTTTTTATCCTCAATTTGCTCGAAAACTTTCTGAAACAAGACTGGCTGGTCTCGAAATTGTCTGGCAAATTAGCGATCGTTGAACCTGGACGCATCAGAATCCGAAAAGGTTGACAGAAAGCCCAACTTCACATAACACAGCATAAAAGGTTCGTGCCTTTCAGGCACTCACCTAAACCCAATAGCCATTTAAACTAGGGCTGGGCTTCTTTTGTGCTGGAAACGTTAAGTGAAATTGCCCGAATCCCCGTATCGAAAGTAATATTTATTAGGTAAATTTAACAACTAGAAAAACATCAATTTCAACCCATTTTTAACGCGGATTCTCGCGGATTGCAAAACGCGGATTTTCATAACAAATCTGCGGTCATCCGCGTCTAATATGTTATATAGGTGATTTAACAACTAGTAAAATGACAATTTCAACCCCTTCTTGAGGCCGCAAAGCGGTTTAGCGGTGTTCAGAGAGTAGTTCTTAAATTGGCTAATATTTATGAAATGGAATAACTTAAAGAAAAGGGAACAAATAGAGGGAGACTTCCAGAACTCTGTGAGGAGAGGTAACAAAGGTTGTGGGAGAAGCTTTGAAAGATGTTGACAGAAAGGAGGGATTATGCCTGCGATTGCCAGTTTAGAAGATTTAAAAAAGTTAAACGCAGAAATTCAGGAAATAAAAAAGAAGCATCCGGAAGTATGCGAAAAAATAGTGCAGGTAATAAAAAGGAATCGTAAAATCGGATACAGGAATTTCTGCAAACTCTTTATCGGCGAACGAACTCCAGAGGAATTGAAGGAATGAACTATCTCGACGTCGCAATAGCAACAGCGAAGAAAGCCGGCAAAATCCACAAAAGATATTTCCGCAGCAACATCCGGATAGAGACAAAATCCTCTCCGTTTGACCTGCTGACCGTGGCCGATAAGGAAGCAGAGAAAGCAGTTGTCTCTATGATAAAGAAGAGTTTCCCGGGGCACAATTTTCTTGCCGAAGAACAAAGCTACGAGAAGACTGGCTCTGAATATACCTGGATTATTGACCCGCTGGACGGAACGAACAATTTCGCCTGCGGCCTGCCGATTTTCTGCGCGTCCGTTGCGCTTATGCGCAGCGGCGAGGTGGAAGTAGGAGCTATCTACGATGTGATGAGAAACGAGCTCTTCTGTGCACAAAAAGGCCGCGGGGCGTTTCTCAACGGAAAGCCAATCAGCGTTTCCGCCGCAGATACCCTTGAGAAATCCCTGCTTATTACCGGATTTTATTACAGCAGGGGCGAGGAGATGATTCAAACCCTGGAAACGATAAAGAGATTTTTCCTGACGCGCATTATGGGATTGCGCAGGCTGGGCGCAGCGGCACTGGATCTATGCTACGTTGCCTGCGGACGTGCTTCCGGCTTTTGGGAATTTGAGTTAAATCCCTGGGATTTTGCTGCCGGAAAGTTGCTCATTGAAGAAGCAGGCGGGAAAATTACCGGAAAGGGCGGAGAAAAAATCTTCCCTGTTGATAAATCTTTTGTGGTGGCCTCAAATGGAAGAATTCATGAACAAATGCTGGCAGTTCTTAATGAAAAAGGTACGCCAAAACGCGTGTCTTATCCGGGCCGCGCCGTCATCTTCGGGATGAAGAAGAAGTAAAAAAAATATGAGCAGCGAATCAAGGAAATAAAGCAACTAATCCCGCAAATCGATAATGAATTAGAAAGATTGAAATCAATGATACAAAAATAGAGCCTGCCCCGCGGCAACAAAGACTGTCCTCAACAACTTCTGATTGTGAAAAATTCCAACGAAAAATTACAAAAAATTCTTGAATATTTGTAACTCGAATTTATAATAAATCCGAGTAGTGAGTG
>CAYMKG010000014.1:4302-14622 GCA_964391145.1 uncultured Planctomycetales bacterium | reverse complement strand
TAAGGAGCCAAAAACCTGTCTTCGAATTCTCTAATTTGTGTTATGTCTAACATTTAGGTGATTTAACAACTAGTAAAATGATAAATTTCCACCCACTCTTGACACCGCAAAGACGCTAAATTACCGCAAAGGCGCAAAGAATTTTTGCGGTTTAGCGGTGTTCAGAGAGTAGTTCTTAAATTGGCTATAACATTTCTTTTTACCCCGTTAGAAACTATTTTTTATCAGCTTTTTGCGTAGTGTTTCTAACGGGGTTTATTTCTTTTTTAAGCTCGTTGTATAAATCGTCTAAAGACTGGGAGATTACTTTGGTGTTTGATAAGACCGGCATAAAATTTGTATCCGCTTTCCAGCGCGGCACAACGTGTAGATGCAGATGTTCCGGAATACCCGCCCCGCTACATCTGCCTATATTTATTCCGATGTTATAACCCTCGGGCTTTAAAACCCTATTCAATAAGTGAATAATTTGCTTTAGAGTATTAAATATGTCGGCAATCTCCTTGTCGTTGAGAGCTTCCAATTTTCCCACGTGCCTTTTGGGGGAAATCATAACATGACCATTATTATAAGGGAAAAGATTTAACATTGCAAAGCTGTATTTATTTCTGGCGATAACGTAATTTTTTCCTCTGGATTTTAAACTTCGGCAGAAAAGGCATCCGGATGATTTCCTGCCAACCCTTTTTATATACCCTGTTCTCCAGGGAGCCCAAATCCTGTCCATCTTTAAATCCTGACGATTTCGGCTTTTATTTCGTCGTTTAGCTCGATGATACCGTAAGAGTTAAAAGGAGCAAATATGGTATCGGTTAGACTACCCGGGTTAAAATATAAAATTCCCTCTCTGCGTTCGTTAACCGGAAAGTGGGAATGCCCGAATATTATTATGTCTACATTATCGTTTTTAAATATCTCGCTTACCGTCTTAATCAGGGAAGCCGGAGAGCCGCGGCCGTGGGTCAGGCCAATTCTGTGCTTGCCCGTCTTGATTATCTCCTTTTCCGGAAGAGAGTTTATAACTTCCGATGCGTCCATATTTCCGCGGACTGCTTTCAGGTTGGGGCAGATTGATTTAAGGGAATCCAGGACATTCAGCCTGATTAAATCCCCGGCATGAATGAGCATATCCATTCCTTTGAGCGATTGCAGAACCCTTTCGGGTATCTCCTTGGCCTGTATCGGAATATGAGTATCGCTTATTACTCCGATTCTCATCCTGCCCCTCCTTCTTTTATTTCCCCACCCTTCTTTCTTTCATTTAATTCTTTCTGATTAGGGAGTGGGGTCATCTCTGCGGTATCACTCTGGGCTGGTTATATAAGTCCAGGATAAGGTTTAAATCCTCCAAATTCCAGGTTAGAATCTTTTCTTCCATCGCCTTAAGTCGCACAGTAGTATCGATATCGGAGCTAGTAATGATTATTTTCTTCTGGGGCTTGACGTATCGCAGCCTTTGGCACTGCTTGGAAAAATCAGCAATATCTTCTTCGGTTAAATCCCCGCGTTTTATAGCCATTATCCAGAGGGATTGCTTTGAACGTCCAAGCAGGCCCTCGTTTAATCTGCCGCGGGTAAAGTTCAGAGTTTTAACCTCTTGAAAATGGGCCAGGCGTATTCTTTTTGTTCTCAGCTGAATAGAGGCGTTTTCAAAATGCTGCAGCAGTTCCATTGCTCTCTCTAAAACTGACTTTTGATTTGCCGAAATGAATTGATCAATCTTATCTTCTATCATGGTGCGGAAATTTCTCTTTTGCTCTTCCGTATCGAAGGTTAACGAAGCAGTTTTTTCCCGATGCACGAATTTTAACCAGAAACCGAATATGCGGTCATTAATCAGAAAGAAATCTCCGGATTTAGAAATGATATCATACTCAAGGAGAGTATTCAGGCGAGATAAAATCTGGGCCCTGGGCTTGTGTAATTTTGCTGCGATTTCCTTTACCCGGTTTTGCCCTTCAGCAATCAGATACAGCAAAGCCTGGTAATCCGAAGCAACTTTGAAATTTTCAAGCACGCCGAGGTAATTATTGAAGCGCTGATTCAATATCCCCGATTCCACGAAAATTAGCTCCTGAATAATCTTCGCCAGTTTCTCTTTGCTAATCGGCTCGCACATACCAGACAAAGAATCAGCAAAAATCTTAAGATATAAAGGATGTCCTCCGGTAAAATGAATCAAAAAATCTACAAGGCAGTCTTGTATTTGTAAATGGCCAAGCCTGTTCATCAGGAATGCTTTTGTTGTCTTTAAATCAAACGGCTGGATTTCGATTACTTCAAAATTTCCGAAAAGCAGAGCAAGATGAGAAGAAAGTATTTTTTTTGCCCTGAATCTTGCCGAACTGAGAATTATATACAACACGTTTTTTTGTATCATTAACATTTTGGAGAATTGCTTATAAATTCGGTTTATCCCGACCGAGCCGAGATGATGGAACTCGTCAAAGATGATTACGCAGCGTTTTTGCGTCTCGGTATTTAAGATATCGCAGAGCGTTAACAATTGGACAAATATATTCTCTCTGCCTCTGACTCTACCTTTTCTTTTTAAGGAATTTAAAATTACTTTAATTTCTTCGATTGTCCTGGGAATAAAAGAATTGGCCCGGGAAATCAGATAATCCAGGTCTTCGTTTCTGGGAACCTGACTGTTTTCCAAGAAATTGTAAAGCAGCACTCCGATAAATTTGCGGACAAACTGCTCGCGGGTGAATTCAGGTCTTAATTCCAGATACAGAGGCAGGATTAGGGGGTCACTGAAGCTATTCAGAAAATTCAGAATAATTGAGGTCTTGCCGATGTCTTTATCTCCAATAATTGCGATATTCTGCCGGTAACCCTCTTTTAAGGCCTTAACGCGCTTCTTCAAAACTTCCAGGCAACTTTCTCTTCCCCAGAAATCAGTCTTATTCATTTCGCCCTAACCCCTACCTACTACCTACTGATTACTATTCAATTAAATAACAATCAGTTCTAAAGCGAGCGAGGGGAATCGAACCCCCATATCCAGCTTGGGAAGCTGGTGTTCTACCACTGAACTACGCTCGCACAATCATTTTTAAAAGGTGCGGGATGCCGTTGAATTACACCCGCATAGAGATTTTGCTAAGTTTTAAGGCACAATACTCCCCGCACATCGTGCAGATGTCTGCGGAGCGAAGGTTTTGCGCGCCGAAGTAGCGCATTGACTTTATTGGATCCACCGATAGCTTTATTTGCTTCTTCCAATCGCGGTTGCCTCGCGCAACAGACATTTTCCTATCCCAGTCCTGAGCGGACTTTATACCCTTTACCAGGTCAGCTGCGTGAGCCGCAATTCTGGAAGCAATTACCCCATCTTTGACGTCTTCGGCTGAAGGAAGTCTTAAATGCTCCGAAGGCGTTACAAAGCATAAGAAATCCGCCCCCCAGCTTGCCGCTATCGCTCCTCCAATAGCGGAGGTGATATGATCCCAGCCGCTTCCAATATCGGTTACCAGCGGACCCAGTACGTAAAAGGGCGCTCCGGAACAAACCTTCTTCTCCAGCAGGACATTATCTTTTATTTTATCCAGAGGAACGTGTCCCGGACCCTCAATTATTATCTGAACAGAGGCCTTACGCGCGCGTGTAGTCAGCTCTCCTAAGGTGAATAATTCGGCATTTTGGGCTTCGTCGTTTGCGTCAAAGATAGAGCCGGGCCTTAGGCCATCGCCCAAACTCAAAGTAATATCGTAGTGGCGTGCAATTTCTAAAACCCGGTCAAAATATTCAAAAAAGGGATTTTCTCGGCGGTGCCTTTTCATCCAGCATGCCAGAATTGCTCCGCCGCGGCTTACGATGCCGGTTATGCGTTTACCCCTTCTCATAAGAACGGACAGATTTTTTTGGGTTACCCCTGCGTGAATCGTAAAGAAATCCACCCCGTCGGAAGCCTGCCGCCGGAGAACTTCAAATATGTTTTCTGTTTCCATTTTCAAGAACGAGCCGTATTTCTTTTCGGCCAGCACCGCCGCTTCATAAATCGGCACTGTGCCCACAGGCACAATGCTGTGTTTGATTATCTCTCTTCTTATTTTGCTTAAATTACCGCCGACGCTTAAGTCCATAACCGTATCCGCGCCGTATTTTATGGCAACCGCCAATTTTTTTAATTCGTTTTTTATCCGGGGCTTATAAGGGGAGGTGCCGAGGTTGGCATTCACCTTAGTGGTAAGGCCCTGACCTATTCCGCAGGGCCTGGTTATTTTTCTTTTTTTATTTCGGAGGATAACTATCTTTCCCAGAGAAAGTCTCTTGCGGATAGTTTCTATGTCCAGGCCTTCTCGTTTGGATATATATTTCATTTCAGGAGAGTATTCTTTATTTCTGGCTAATTCGATTCGGGTCATTGTTTATCTTACTTCTTAATTCAGATATCGCTTTCTTAACCTTTTTAGCGCGGCAAATTGCCCGGCAAACCGCAAACCTTTTTGCGCCGTAAGACATAGCCGTCTTGATATTGCTTCTATCGATACCGCCTATAGCAAAGCACGGAATCCTTATCTTTTGATTGACCGTCCTTAATAAGCTTAAGTTTAGCGGCTTTAAATCTGGCTTGGTTTTTGTCCCAAAAACTGGCCCGATACTGATATAGTCCGCACCTTCTGTTTGCGCCTTTAGCGCCTGGGCGAGATTATGGCAGGAGACGCCGAGTATTTTATTCTTCCCGAGGAGTTTTCTGGCTGCTCCCAGAGGTAAATCAGATTGCCCTAAATGCAAACCGTCGGCATCGGCTAAAAGAGCAATATCCAAACGGTTATTAACGATATAAATAATCCCGCGCTTGGAGGACAGCCGCCTTATGATTCCGGCGTCTCTAAGAAATTCACGGTCGCAAGCCGTATTCTCTCTTAGTTGAACTATATCTATTGCGCCACTGCGAAGCTCGCCGAATATTTCATCAACGTTTCCTCTTGGACAAGTGTCCTTGTCCAGAATCAGATAAAGCCGGGAATTTAAGAGTGACTTTTTTTTCGATTTCATAGGAGCGATAACGTATGTTCTTTAATTTAACAGCCGCGTTTTTGTCAATGAGCTTATAAAATTCTTCCAAAACCCGGACAGATTCCTTTACTCTTTGCATATTGGCAAAAAAGATATCTTGCCAATTTTCTCTTTTTAGCTCTCCGGATAGAATTTTGCGGCCGACATCTAGCTGGCTGTTGCGTTTTTCTATGAACCTACGGCGTTTCAACGCACCGGCAGAATCAATGAGTTGATGGCGGATACTTTTAAATTGAGCGGTAAATTTTGCGTCGTTTAAGATAAAGCGAACAACTTCCTCGCAAACCCGCATCCCTTCAGCTGCGCGGTTAAGGTTAGCATCCAGAATGCGGTATATTGTTTCTTTGGAAAGTCTCTTCAATTCTCTTTATGATTTTGCTGCTCGATTGCCCCTTGATATAAGGCAACGTCATTACGCACCCGCCGTAGGACTCAACGAAATCCTTGCCTATGATTTTATTCTTATTCCAATCCCTGCCTTTGAACAATATATCCGGCTTGCATAATTTAATAATTTTCAATGGGTTGTCCTGTTCGAAATAGGTTACGTAATCCACGCTTTCCAAAGCCGCAACAGCCTGCATCCTATCTTTTAATTTTATAACCGGTCTACCTCTGCCTTTTATTCTCCTGACAGAGTCATCGGAGTTAACCGCCACTATTAACACGTCGGCAAGCTTCCTTGCCTCTTGAAGATAATTGATATGTCCCGAATGCAAAATGTCAAAGCAGCCGTTTGTAAACGCTATTGTCCTTCCTTGTTTCTTCAATCCAGAGAGTATCTTTTTTAATGCTTCAGGAGATTTTATTTTTTTTTGAATTAAGCGCAAAGCGCCTCCTCGGCCAATTCGCAGATAATGTGGCCAATGGTAATGTGGGCTTCCTGTATCCTCGCAGTAACCTTTGAGGGAACGATTAAGGAGAAGTCCGCGATTTTTGCCAATACGCCTCCGTTTCCTCCGGTTAAACCAACAGTTACCAGTCCCCGGTGTTTAGCCTGCTCAATTCCCCGGATAACATTCTTAGCTTTTCCGCTCGTAGATATACCGACGGCTACATCGCCTTTATTTCCCAGAGCCTCAATCTGTTTTGCAAAGATTACTTCATAGCCGTAGTCGTTTGCCAGGGAGGTCAATATTGACGTATTGGTTGTAAGAGCGATGGCCGAAAGAGCCTTTCTGTCCTTTTTAAATCTGCCAACAAATTCAGCAGCGAGGTGCTGGCTGTCCGCTGCGCTGCCGCCGTTTCCGAAGAAAATTACCTTCCTACCCTTTCTTAAACTGTCAATAACGCATTCGCCTATGGCGATTATTTCGCTGATACTTGTTCGCATCAACTCTTCCTTGATTTGGATACTTTCCAATATTTTGTCTTTGATTTTTTCCCGCACGAATTTATCTCCTTTGTTCCTAAAGGTATCTTTCGGGAGCGCCGGTAATCTCTTTAAATTTCGGAACGTAGGCTTCCGGCGCTCTTCTGCCGAAACATATACCCAGCTCCTCAAAGAGAGCCACTTGTTTTAAGTCCACCTTCCTCTGTTTTATAGCCTCGTCAATCTTCATATAGCGGACCTCTTCGCCTACTACGTTTACTACTGTAACTCCGGTGATGCCTTTTTTAAGCAGCAGGACCGCAGCTGCGCCGCCCTGTATCCCGAAATTCACATCATAGGCAAAGCTGTGACCGCAGCGTACCAGATGGCCGGGCGTAACGCTGCGAACCTCAGGAATGGTATAAAGCTCTTCTACGAACATATGACTTTGCTGCATAAACTTTCTTATTTCTTTATCGGCCTTCAGTCTTTTAGTGAGTTCGTTGGATACATACTTACCTGCCCCGGTAAGTTTTTTGTGCCCGAAGGCATCGACTCCGGCATCTTCATCAACTATCTCTTTACCGCTGGCGTCTTTCAAACCTTCCGCGACAACTATTATATAACTTCCTGCGCTTACGTCGCTTCTGAATATTCTGCGGGTGTAGATTGTCTTCATATGGGAGTAAAGTATGTCAAAATCCACCGGTATCTCGGGGATTAAAATTGCGTCTGCGTCTCCGGCAACACCTCCCCTGAATGCGGTGTGGCCTGCGTATCTTCCGAAAACTTCAATAGCGATAATCCTGTTATGAGTCATAGCTGTGGTTTTAAGGTCATCGATAAACTTAGAGATTCTGTTTATGGCGGAATCAGCTCCGACGGAATATGTCTGAAGGTCAAGGTCCATAGTTTTGGGGACGTGCACGCAAGGAATGTTTTTCTGATAGAGATCTACGACTACAGAGCCGGTATCGTCTCCGCCGCTTATAACCAGAGCATCAAGATTAAATTTTTTAAGACCTTCTTTTATGCGCTCGTATTTTTTTTCGTCGGAAATCTTTTTTATCTTTACCCTGGAGTGCCCCGCCTCGGAGCCGGCGAGGGTCATGTTTATTAGATCTATTCGCTCCGGAGTGAGCCGGGTTAGGTTATCAAAATCAATGAGATTATACAGGCCCGCATAGCCGTTGGGTATCACGTAGCAGTCTATTCCTAAATTGTTGGCCATAGCTGCGGTGCCTTTAACTACCGCATTTAGGCCGCCAGAATCCCCTCCGCTTGTAATTATGCCTATCTTCTTAATAGCATTCATTTCGACTCCTATAATTAAGGTTACGAATGTTACGGAAGTTACCTGAGGTTACGGAGGTTACATTTTTATTTTTGCAACATCCGTAACATTCTTAACATCCTTAACCTCCGTAACCTTTAATTAGGTTCTCCTATATCCGCTATAAGGGGGCAGCGTTTCTTCCGAAGGCGGCGCTGCCGGAATTTTCTTTTTCTCTCCGTAAGTAATAATTTTGGCGATGTGAACTTTCACTGTTATCTGTTCTTCTATGCCGAGCATTCCCTGAATTTTTGTTTTAATTACATCTTGTAAATGAGTGGTTAATTCGGGAATGTTGACTTCGCTGAACAAAACCACCCTTAGATTCACCTCTACCCCTTTCTTGCTGGCAATAACATTAGGCCGTAACTCTTTAATTTCCGAAAAATTCTGGGTAAGGCGTTTAATTAAATCTTCAACTGCCGCAAGCGCAATGGTTACCTGTCCGGTAGGAGTATTAAAAGCTATTGTTTTTTCTTTTTCCATCCTTCCGAGGATTATCTGAGCAAACGAAACGCTTATGATGACTAGAAGAAAACCAGCTAAGCCTGTAATAATCTTTGAATTCAGGTTAAGCTGCATATACCCGAGTATTGAGTAAATATCCTGTACCTTTAGCCAATCTAACGCAAAAGCAATCAGGAAGCCCCCGATTATAAAAGAAATAATCGTATAAAAGAATATTCCTAAGACCGTAATGAATTTCATCTTATCCTCCTGCGTTACTCTTTTTCAATTTTTTGAACGTTTACGTTTATTTCCTTTATCGTAAGGTTAGTCATTTTCTCAAGCGACTGCTGGATATTCTCCTGAACGTTGCGGGCTATATCCGTAACGTTATAGCCGTATTTAACAATCAAAGGAACGCTTAATATTACCTCGTCGTTGCGGTCAATCTCAACGTTAATCCCTCTTTGTTGTTTTTTACCTAATAGTTCATACACGCTGGCTTTTAAATCTCCTCCGATCTTTTTTACCCCTTCAACCTCCAGACTTGCCAAAGAGGCAATGGAGGCAATAACGTCTTTATGGATTCTGATGGATCCCAAGTCAGTTCTGGACTCCTCATTATTCATTTACTCCTCCTTTTCTATGCCCGCTTGCTTTAACATATCCTGGACGAAATGAGTGGAAACATCACCTCTTATGAAATAAGGATTCTGCAGAAGCTGTTGATGGAACGGTATGGTGGTTTTGATTGGCTCGACAATGAATTCGTCAAGTGCCCGCCTGGTTATGTTAATGACTTCGTTCCGGTTTCTTCCGTATGTAATTAATTTAGCTATCAAAGAGTCGTAGTAGGGGCTTATTTCGTATCCTTGGTAAATGTGTGTATCCAAACGCACGCCCGGCCCGCCGGGAAGGTTAAGCCTCTGAATTATTCCAGGGCAAGGCCTGAAGCCGTTTAAATAATCTTCGGCGTTGATTCGGCACTCTATGCTGGCGCCTTTTATTTGGACATCGTCTTGTTGGATATCCAACTTTTCTCCGGCGGCAATTCGAATTTGTTCCTTTATCAAATCGATACCGGTTACCATCTCGGTTACCGGATGCTCTACTTGAATCCGCGTATTCATCTCCATAAAATAGAAATTATGCTTTTCATCCAGAAGAAACTCTATTGTTCCGGCGCTGACGTAGTTGATTGCCTTAGTTGCCCTAACCGCTAATTCACCCAGGCGCTTGCGCAGCTTAGTATCTACCACTGGTGAGGGAGACTCTTCAAGCAGTTTTTGATATCTTCTTTGAATGGAGCAATCCCTTTCTCCCAGGTAAATTATACGGCCGAGACTATCGGCTAAAATTTGTATCTCGATGTGGCGAGGCTTTTCGATGTATTTTTCAATATAGACGTTGGGGTTTCCAAAATTTGCTTCTGCTTCGCTCTGCGCGGTCATAAGGCTGCTAATCAAACGCACGTCGTTGTGGCAAATGCGCATTCCTTTGCCCCCGCCACCAGCTGCTGCTTTTATAATTACCGGATATCCGATGCGCCGGGCTGTTTTAATGGCCTCCTCCTTATTTTTGATTATTGTGGTGCTTCCGGGAACGAGTGGAAGGCCTGCCTTGCGCATCATCTGACGCGCAGCCATCTTATCCCCCATTGTCCTGATGTTCTCCGGAGTCGGACCTATGAATGTGATTTGGCAAGATTCGCATATCTCGGCGAAATGGGGATTTTCCGCCAGAAAGCCGTAGCCCGGGTGTATGGCTTCCACATCAGTAATTTCTGCGGCGCTGATAATAGAGGGGATATTCAAATAGCTGCTTTGACCCGGAGCTTCGCCGATGCATATTGCCTCATCGGCTAACTGGACGTGCAGAGATTCCTTATCGGCTTGAGAATATACTGCCACAGCCCGAATTCCCAGTTCCCGACAGGCACGCAGTATTCTTAAGGCAATTTCGCCTCGATTGGCAATAAGAATTTTGGAAAACATAATTAAAGGTTACGGAGGTTAAGGATGTTAAGAAGGTTACGGTTGTTGCAAAAATAAAAATGTAACCTCCTTAACCTCAGGTAACCTTCGTAACATTCGTAACCTTAATTATAGTGGCTCAACCAGAAATAAGGGTTGGCCGAATTCTACTGGCTCAGCGTTCTCCACAAGGATTTCGGAAATCTTGCCCTTTATTTCGGATTTTA
>CAYMKG010000014.1:0-4202 GCA_964391145.1 uncultured Planctomycetales bacterium | reverse complement strand
GGCTCAGCGTTCTCCACAAGGATTTCGGAAATCTTGCCCTTTATTTCGGATTTTATCTCATTCATTAATTTCATTGCTTCGATGATGCAAATAACCTGTCCGGGCTCAATTACCTGCCCTATCTCAACGTAAGGGGGCGCCTCGGGGTTGGGGGCCCGATAAAAGGTACCCACCATCGGCGCTTTTATCTCTATTGTCCTAACGACAGCAGAAGGCGGTGTTTGCTCCGCCGAAGGAGCAGAGATTCTTTGAGTCGCCTCTCTTTCAATTATCACTGGAGTTGGCTGCATATCGCCTGTTCCGGACCTCCTTAGTTTAATTCGCATGCCTTCCTTTTCAATCTCTAATTCCAAAAGATCGTTTTCGTTCATCAAATTAATCATTTCTTTAATTTCTTTAATATTCACCCCGCACCTTCTTTCTTATTCATTAACATCATTCTTGACCCCGCATCTCCTGTTTTTAAAAACATTGAATATTTAGAAGGTGCGGGGTTCACGCTAACCTCGCTTTACCCAGCCCCGGCGCGCAGGGGCTGGGTTTATTACACCCTTCCGACATATTCTCCGCTTCGCGTATCAATCCTGATTATGTCACCTTCCTCGATAAACAGGGGTACTTGTATAGTTGCTCCGGTCTCCACAGTAGCAGATTTATAAGCGGCTTTAGCGGTGTCACCCTTTACCCCCGGCTCGGTATGAGTAATTTTTAATTCAATAAAGGTGGGCAAAGCTACGTTGAGGATTTCCCCTTTGTAAGAATACGCTGATATTTGGAGATTATCTGTTAAAAATCTTGAATTTCCGCCAAGAACCTCTTCAGGGATTATAATTTCTTCAAAATTTTGCTCGTCCATAAAGTAGTATATTTTATCGGAGTTGTAGAGGTATTGCAATTTCCTTTCTTCAATAAAAGCCTCTTCTATCTTTTCGTCTCCCTTAAAGGTCTTTTCTATGATTGCTCCGTTTTTAAGGTTTCGCAATTTGGTGCGCACAAAAGCAGCTCCTTTGCCGGGCTTTACGTGCTGATAATCCATTACGGAATAAACCTGGCCATCAATTAAAATGGTTAACCCTGATTTGAGTTCATTTATTGAGATTGGCACTTAAGACTTCTCTTCCTTGTTCTGTAACTGCTACGTCGTCCTCTATTCTTATTCCGAACTTACCAGGCAGGTAAATCGCCGGCTCTACCGTAAAAATCATTCCTGCTTCAGTGATTGCCTCGTTGCTGGGTGAGATATAAGGCTGTTCGTGGACTTCCAGGCCTATGCCGTGACCGAGATTATGACCAAAAAACCCGCCATACCCGTATTTTGCAATATATTGGCGGGCGATTCTGTCGATTTCGCAGATTTTTATTCCCGGCCTTATGCTATCTATTGCAAGAGCTTGCGCCTGACGGACAATTTCGTAAATTTGCCTAATTTTAGAAGGTATTTTACCTAAAAAGAACACCCTTGTCAAGTCGGATTTATACCCCTGACACTCTACTCCGATATCAATAAAAACGAGCTCGCCTTCCTTAAGCTTTTTGTTGGAAGTAAGGTGATGAGGGAAGCCAGAATTTTTACCGGAAGCAACTATGGTTTCAAAAGAAGTTGTTCTTGCACCTTTATACCGGATAAAACGTTCCAGGTTCGCAGCTATCTCTATCTCTCTAAGGCCCGGACGAATTATTCGCTTGGCATACCTCAGGGCTCCTGCAGCAATATTAACCGCTTTTTTAATTTTAGTTAATTCGCTCGAATCTTTTATTTTTCTCAACTCCTCAATTAAGCCGTGGGTAGGAACAAGGCGTGTGGGCCGCGAAAATTTCTTGATTTGCTGGTATTGAGCGAAATCAAGATTTCTTGCTTCAAACCCCAGGCACTTAATTTTGGAACTTAAGACCAGGTCAGCGATAGTTTTAAAAACAGATTTGCCGCCCAGGATTATATCAATGCCTTTGAGGGCCAAACGAGCTTGTTCGTAGTATCTGGAATCAGTAATAAAATAACTTTTATCGGAAGTTATTAGCAGATAAGAATCGGAGCTGGGAAATTCCGTAAGATAGGCGATATTTGATTGATGGGAAACAACAATTCCATCGAGCCGATTTTTTTTTAAGATGGTATGAAGTCGTGTTATTCGGGAATTCACTTTCTTTTCCGAACATTCCTCTTTGCCAAAGAGACAGCTGCGTTTAATCCCAAAATATAGCTTTGCGGGCCAAAACCATATATACCGCCCTGCGCAACCGGGCTGATCAGGGACTTGCGGCGGAATTGCTCGCGAGCATAGATGTTAGAGAGGTGGACTTCAACGGCAGGGACTCCCGAAGCTAAAATAGCATCTCTGATAGCTACGCTTGTGTGGGTATAGGCAGCGGGATTAATTACTATAGCGCCGAATTTACCTCTTGCCTTACCGATGGCGCTGACAATTTCTCCCTCGTGATTGGATTGAATAATAGTTAATTTGACCTTTTGGCGCTTTGCCAAGTTTTTTAGGGTGTCATTAATCTCTCTAAGCGTTACTCTGCCGTAGACCTCTGGCTCTCTTTTGCCCAGCAGATCCAAATTTGGCCCGTGTATTATCAGTATGTTGGTCATTTCTTTTCCTTCGTCGGCGGCTCGGATTCGTCTATTAACATTATCGGTATGCCGTCTTTAACGGGATAGCGCCTGCCGCACCCCTTACAGACTATCTTGTTATCTTTAAATTCTACATCGCTCTTGCAGTCAGGGCAGGCAAGTATGTTAAGCAATTCCGGATCAATCACTCTGACCCTCCTTGACGATATTCACGTATTGCATTCTCAATTCGTAAAGCACATTCTCCAATAGGTTACTTTCTTCAACAGTAAGGTTATTTCTGGTTTTATCTTTTAGCATGCCGAGAGTGTCGATAATAAATTTTGCCTGAGGTATATTTTTTTCCTTTTTGTTGGTCACCGGATTAGGAACATGACCTAAGAATACAGAGGCTTGCAAAGCAAGAGTACTGATAAAGAAGTTAAAGGACACCTCCGGCGGCGCAGACTCTTTCTTTCCTTGCTTCTTGGCAGCCTCTTTTTCTCTGGCAACTGTTTCCTTCCAGGATTCGTCGACATTCTTTTTTATATTTTCTTCCATTGTAATTCCTTACAGCGCTTTACGCCGTCCCGTTAGTGAAAGCCACCGTCGGCCCCGTCAGAAATAAATTTCTAACGGGGTTTACCTGACGATAATGCCTGCGTAACCCACCACCGCTGCGTAATCACCTGTTACATCGCCGCTGGTTTGGTAACTGACTAATTTCGCGCTCTTTGCTCCTAAGAGCTTTGCGGCTGTAAGCATGATTGTTGCCGGAACGTAGCCGCACATAGAAATATTTAATTCCCTGATTTTCTTAACAAGTTTGTCTTCATCCAATTCCAGTATCGCCTGTATAGCCTCGTTATCTTTTTTCTCTGCAGAGGGCTGTGGCTCATAATGAGTCATATCCGAACTGGCTATGATTAGGGTATTTTTCTCCTGTTTTAAATCTTTTATTGCCGTAGCGATACTTCTTCCAACCTCTTTATATACAGAAATTTCGTCTTCCATAACGACTATCGGTACAATCTTAAAGTCGGATTTGAAGTATTGCAGAAACGGCAGTTGAACTTCGATGGAATGTTCGTAGGTGTGGGCTTCCGTGTCATCGGATAGATGCCTGGATTTATTTAATATAGCTCTTGCCAGTTCAGAATTTACTTCAATTTTCCCCAGAGGAGTCTGCCAAAATCCCTCCGCCATTACGCTAAAGGTAGCTCCGTAGCCGGTATGGTTAGGACCCAGGAGAATAATATTATCCTTGGGCTTTAAACAGGAGACCGTCTTGCCGGCTACTCTGCCGGAATACATATAGCCGGCATGAGGCAATATACTGCCAATAGCTTCTGCCTGGCGGGCCCTCGTATCAATAAGCTTCTCGATGTCAGCTTCCAGTTTTTGAGCGGAACTGGAATAAAACCGACCGCTGACTGCAGGTTTTCTTATCAGGCTCCCGCACATTCCTTATCCCTTAACGATTTATCTTTTAGACCTCGCTCTTTTACGTCGGCGTTTGCTGCTCGGCTTCTCATAATAAGCGCGGTCTCTCAATTCACGCAGAATTCCCTCCTGGGTTATTTTTCTTTTAAAACGACGCAAAGCCAATTCAAACGACTCGCCCTTTTTTATCTCAATTTCCGACATT
>CAYMKG010000013.1:0-15359 GCA_964391145.1 uncultured Planctomycetales bacterium | reverse complement strand
CGGCGTTACTCCCGCGGTTTCTGTAGAACCGGCGAAAGCAGCTATGAAGCATTCGCATAATGACGAAGGGGTGATTTTCAGCTTCGCTGCCCACGGAGAGATTGTGGGGGTTTGTCCGGATTGCGGTGGAGCGCTTCGCCATGAAGAAGGCTGTGTTAAGTGTCATGCCTGCGGATTTACGAAATGTTGAAATCAGTAGCTAAGGATGAGTGGTGAGGTATGAAGAAGATATTATATATAGTTCTGGATGGATTAGGTGATTTACCGATTTCTGAATTGGAGAATAAAACTCCTTTGGAGATAGCTGTTACCCCCCATATGGATAAACTTGCCCAAGAAGGCTCAACTGGTATTGTTTATCCTGTAGATAAAGGCATAGCTCCGGAGTCAGATATTGCAGTAATCAGTCTTTTAGGTTACGATGCTAAAGAATATTATACGGGCAGGGGGCCTCTTGAGTCCTTTGCCGAAGGGCTTAAGGTAGAGCCGGGGAATCTGGCGCTGCGGGTTAATTTTGCAACCGTGGATGCCGACGGCAAGTCTATTATAGACCGGCGGGTGGGAAGGAATTTAACCACTGAAGAGGCAACCGCGTTGGCTAAAGAGATTAATTCAAAAGTTAAGCTTACTTCGGCGACGTTTGAATTCAAAAATACGATTGGACACCGGGGAGTATTGGTTATCCGCCACAAAGAAAAAAAATTATCTGCGTGGATAACCAATACTGACCCCGCTTACGGCCGGGAAGGAGTTTTCGGCATAGCCTTGGAAAAATACCAGAAACGGATTGCTTGGTCACAGCCTATGGAGGGGCATGAGGACTCAGGCGAAGCAAAAGAAGCTGCCCGGTTGCTTAATGAATTTACCGAAAATTCTTATCAGGTCTTGTCTCACTCAGAGGTTAATAAAAAAAGAATTGCTCAAAATAAATTGCCGGCAAACGTTATACTTTCCCGTGATGCCGGCGACCATTTGCCTGAATTTCCCTCAGTGAAATCGCTATATAATTTAAGATTCGGTTCCTTTGTGCAGATGCCCGTTGAGAAGGGCATTGCGCTCCTTACGGGGATGGAGGTTGTTGGGGTCCCGCTGCCTTCGGGAGATTTGGGAGTGGATTACTCTATCTGGGCTAAAATTACACTTAAAAAAATTCCTGAATTCGACGGGCTATATATCCATATCAAAGGTCCGGATGAGCCGGCTCACGATGGAGATTTTCTTAAGAAAAAAGAGATTATCGAGGCAATTGACAAACACTTCTTCGCCCCTTTGCTTAAAAAGTTAAATCTTAAGGATGCGATTATTGCAGTAACTGCCGACCATTCCACTGTTTGCAAGATTCGCTCCCATTCCGCTGACCCAGTTCCTCTGCTGATCGCCGGTAGCGGCGTCGCCTCCGACGGTAGCAGGGGCTTTTCCGAGAAGACAGCCAGAGGAGGTTCGTTAGGCGAAATCCGCGGCTTTGAGCTTCTGCCGCTTTTGATAAGGTTCGCTAAAGAATAATGAAACAGAAAATTATCACCTGGATTAGAAAACAGGTGAAGCAAGCCAAGGCAAAAGGTGTGGTGGTCGGCTTAAGTGGCGGCCTGGATTCGGCGGTAACTGTTGCCTTATGTTGCCGGGCGCTGGGCAGAAATAAGGTTTTAGCTCTCATTATGCCTTGCTCAAGCCAGAGGAAGGATTTGGTTGATGCCCGCTTAGTTGTTAAAAGACTGAGGATTAAGATTAAATTCATTGATTTAGGTCCGGTGTATAAAATCTGCTTGAAGAACCTACCTAAGGCTGATCAGCTAACATGTGGGAATCTTAAGGCAAGGCTGAGGATGTTAGTTCTTTATTATTTCGCCAATAAGCTGAATTACCTTGTCTGCGGCACTTCTAACAAATCAGAGTTGATGACAGGCTATTTCACTAAGTTCGGCGATGCAGCAGTCGATATCTTGCCTTTAGGGAATTTGTTAAAGTCGCAGGTGAAGAAATTGGCCAGGACCTTAAATATACCCCAGAGCATTATCAATAAAACTCCTACTGCCGGCCTTTGGCCGGGCCAGACCGATGAGGGTGAGTTAGGGATTAGTTATTCTCAGCTCGATGATATACTCGCAAGACTTCTGGGTGGGAAGAAACAAATTCAGCCGTTAAGGTTGGTTAACAAGGTGAAAACCCGCATTAAAGCCTCCAGACACAAACGCCAGCCTCCAAAGGTCTGTAAAATTTAGATTCCTTACAGAAACTGCCCGCATTTTTAATTTCCGCTGTCAGAGTTTTTCATCAAAATTACTTGTGGAAAACTATTTTTTTTGCTACAATTAAGGCGTTGGTGAAAAGGGAATATAAATATTAAAGAACAAACGCGGGGGTGAAGGATGGCAACTAAGTTCGGCACAGCGATAGCAAAAGGTAAAGATAGCCTGAAGGTAGGTCAGGAAGCCGCAAAGAAGGCAATGGATAAAGCAGGGGCAAAGGACGTAAGCCTCTCGGTTGTGTTTGCTTCCAGTGCATACGATTACAAAGCCGTAGTTAAGGGAGTGAGAGAGGTTACGAATAGTGCCCCGCTTATCGGCTGCTCCACGGCCGGCGAATTCACCGAAGAGAAGGTTGAGAAAGAAAGCGTGGCCTGCGCGGTTATTTCCACAGACACGCACAAATTTTTCCCCGATATGGGCAAGGGGCTAAAGGAAGATGAACTCAAGGCACTTAAGGATGCCAGCAGCAAATTTCCTTCAAACGTGGAGGGATATCCCTATCTTTCAGCTATACTTCTTGTTGACGGCTTGGCCGGCAAGGGGGAAGAGTCGGTATTGGCAGCACTCGATGCGCTGGGTCCAAACGTGAAATTTTCAGGAGGCGCTGCTGCCGATGATCTCAAGTTTAAAGAGACAACCGTATTTGCTAACGATGAAGTTGCTTCTAACGCCGCAAGTCTGACCTTAGTTGCTTCCCGGACTCCAGTTGCAATCGGCGTAAAACATGGACATTCTCCGATTAGCCCGCCGCTGACAATAACCAAAGCAGAAGGAAATGTTGTTTATGAGATTGACGGCAAGCCAGCTTTCCAGGTGTGGAAAGAGTATACGCGCGAAAATGCTAAGACCATCGGGATGGACGTCGATAAAATGCCCAAAGCAGAAGCTGTCCAGACCTTCTTTACCAGATACGAGGCCGGCCTTCTAACCGGTACAGAATATAAAATAAGGTGGCTGGGCGGGACTACTACTACAGATGGACCGATAACCTTTCCCTGTACCATGAGCGAAGGGATGGTAGTGCGAGTGATGGAGAGTCCTAAACAAGCCCAGATTAGTTCGGCAAAGAAGGCTGCTGAGTTTGCTCTCCAGGCCGCTAAAGGAGCGAAGTTGGCCGGCGCAATTGTATTTGACTGCGTCTGCCGGGCAGTAATCTTAGGGGACGACTTCTCCAAAGCAGTTAACGAAATCAAGAATATGTTAAAAGTGCCTCTCGTCGGTTTTGAGACTTACGGCGAGATAGCAATGGAGATAGGCCAGCTTAGCGGATTCCACAATACTACTACGGTTGTTTTGTTAATACCAGCATAATTTCTACCTTCACTTTTTTAGATGAGAATGGTTTAAGTCTTAGGTGGACGGTGTGTTGATTATCTGTTGACCGAAGGAAGAGTGGTTTTTTACACTCTTCATAAATGAGGTGAAAGATGGCTGAAGAAAGAATTTCCGCGGAAGAGCTGTATGAACAATTTTATCAACCTTTCGGAATGGAAGGCGCCAGGAAATTAATTAACGAAGCGATTGCCGAAGCCGGGTTGCTTCCGAAAAAAGACTATGCCAAAGAAGAGGCTTTAAAGATTTGCGAAGTGCTGAAGAAAAAGAGTGGATTTGTTAAGACAATCGCTAATTTATATTCTGTCCGGTTAAAGTTGCACCATAGCAAGTAAGGAAACGAGGTAAAAAGCGAGGGTATTATGGCTGAAAAGAGCATCCAGGCTTTAATACAGTTGTTCAAGGAGTCCATCGGGGTTGAGGCAGCGGAGAAAATGGTATGCGAAGCCGTAAAAAATGCAAACCTCCCTTTAAAAACTTATTATACTGAAGAAGAATTCAATGCTATATGTGGGGTTCTTAAAAAGAGAGGTGGCTTTATCAGAACGATTGCTACCATTGCTTCTACATCCGCATACAGCAATGTTTACTATGAGGAAGCGCTAGCCAGGGAAAGAAAAGAAAAGCAGGATTTGGCTCGGTTAAGCAACGTATTAGAGCAGAAGATAGAGGAAAGAACCAAGCAATTAAAAGAAGCCCAAATTCAGATTGTTCAATCAGCTAAAATGGCAGCAGTTGGCCAACTGGGCGCGGGGATAGCCCATGAATTAAACAATCCCTTAGGCGGCATACTGGGATATGCCCAGTTCATTCTGGAGAAGTTCAGAAAGCCTGATTTTGGCGTAAATGATTTTAAGGCCTGCCAGAGATACTTGGAATCTATTGAAAGGGAGGCTGCTCGTTGTAAAAGAATTGTAGAGAATCTGCTCAAATTTTCAAGAAGGCCCGTTGCTGCTAAGCCGGAACCACTGGATATGGTCAGAACTATCGAAGAAACCCTCTCCATAGTCGGGCATCAGCTTAAGCTTAAGAACATAAAGGTAATAAGGGACCTCAAGCCTAATTTGGTCAGCGTGATGGGTATAGTCAATCAACTCCAGCAGGTATTCACCAATCTCATCCTGAACGCTCAGCAGGCAATGCCGGACGGAGGGGAGTTGAGGATAACAGCTGAGAATATAATAGACGAAACGTCCCAGAAACCAAATGGAATAAAGGTAGAGTTTGCTGATACAGGATGCGGAATCTCTAAAGAGGACCTCCCGCGCATATTCGAGCCTTTTTTTACTACTAAGCAAAAAGAAAAGGGTACTGGCTTAGGGCTGGCGGTAAGCTATCAGATTATCCAGGAGCACAAGGGAAACATAACCGTAGAGAGCGAGGTAGGCAAAGGGACAGTATTTACTATTACCTTGCCGGCCGTAGCGTAGATAGAGAAGTTCTAACTTAAAAATAGCAATGAGGGAGGACATTAAAATCCTGGTAGTTGACGATGAAGAAATAATGCGCAGCCTGTTTACCGACATCCTTCAAGACAGAGGCTACACGGTTGTCACAGTTTGTAATGGCAGAGAAGCTCAAGAAAAGGTAAGTGACACTTTTTTTCACGTAGCTTTTGTTGATGTCCATATGCCGGTAATGAACGGCATCCAGACTCTGCGCGCCATTAAAGAGATAAGTCCAAAGACCGCAATAGTAATGATGGATAGTTTTCCCGACGTGCTGTTAGATGAAGCGGAAAGGGAGGGGGCGATTTCCTGTATTCATAAGCCGTTTGATATAAAAGAAGTAATTGAAGTAATTGAGGAATCCGTCGAGGGCAAGAAGAAAGTAGGTTGATTTTATCAGGGTTGGGTAGAGGGGGATAAGAGGGTGATCGGCATGAAGAAAGATATTAAAATCCTGGTAGTTGACGATGAAGAGATAATGCGCAGCCTGTTTACTGATATCCTTCAAGACGAGGGATATGACGTTACTACTGTCGCTAACGGTAAGGAAGCTCAGGAAAGAGCAAAAATAGAGTTTTTTGATATCGCCTTTGTAGATGTACACATGCCGGTTATGGATGGAATGGCGACGTTGTATATCCTTAGAGAACTTAGCCCGAAGACGGTAATAGTAATGACTGATAGTATGCCTGGATATATGGTTGGAGAGTCTAAGAAAGAGGGAGCGTTTACCTGCATCCGCAAGCCATTTGATATAAAGGAGGTAAGATCGGTAATTAGCCAGGCCGTGGAAAGGAGCAAGAATGGCTGAAGGTAATATTCTGGTTATAGACGACGAACTGGTAATGTGCGAATTTTTAAGGGATTTATTAGAAGACAGGGGATATGCGGTCAAATTCTCTCTTTCCGGCGAAGAGGGCATAAAGGAGTTTCAGAACGGACATTTTGATGCGGTGGTGTGCGATTTAAAAATGCCGGACATAGACGGAATCGATGTTCTTCAAGAGATTAAGAGAACTGACCCGGATAGCGTAGTTATTGTTATCACTGGATATCCGTCCTTTGAGACCGTACAGACTTCATTAAGATTAGGAGCATATGATTATATCACCAAGCCGGTTAATATCGGAGAGGTGTCTTTTGTGATAAAAAGAGCGGTGGCCTTTCGGAACCTCACGCTAACTAATAAAAAATTGATGAAAGAGTTGGAAGAGCAGAATATCAAACTGGAAGAGAAGGTAAAAGAGAGAACAAAGGAATTAACCATCCTGTACAGCATAGGCCTGGATGTTTTATCTACCTTGAAATTAGACGAGGTCTTACAGATTATTGTAGACAGAGTCTGTGGGGTTTTGGATTTGGAGATTTGTTCCGTTCTTTTAGTGGATAAGGAATCCGGCTACCTGAGGATTAGATTCTCCCGGGGGTTAGATAAAGAGATTGTTAAAAATACAAAACTTAAGATTGGCGAGCCCGTATCCGGCTGGATAGCCGGGCATAAGGAGCCGGTGCTGGTAGAGAACATTGAGACAGATTCGAGATTTGCCAGGAGGAGCCAAGAGAAATACTATACCCGTTCGTTCATCAGCGTTCCCCTGGTGGTTAGGGAGGAGGTAATCGGAGTGCTCAACGTCAACAACAAAAGGTCAAAAGAGCCTTTCACGGAAGATGATTTCAGATTTATAAAAGGCATAGCCAATGAGGCGGCTATTGCCGTTGAAAACGCACAGTTATATTCTTCTTTAGAAGATACCTACCTGCGCACTGTTATGGCGTTAACCTCGGCTGTTGATGCCAGAGACCATTACACCAAGACTCACTCAGAGCATGTA
Organism: uncultured Planctomycetales bacterium; assembly: GCA_964391145.1. GTDB lineage: Bacteria > Omnitrophota > Gorgyraeia > Gygaellales > JAHJCI01 > CAYMKG01. Next base: position 8,501 of record CAYMKG010000013.1, on the reverse strand, counting down.
ACCGAATATGCAGTGGCCATTGCTAAAGAAATGGGGTTCTCCGACAAGGATATAGAAGAATTAAAACAAGCCTGTCAGTTGCACGACTTAGGCAAGATAGGCGTCCATGACTTTATCCTTACCAAGCCGGATAAGTTAACCCCGGATGAGTGGGATGAGATAAAACTGCATACTCTAAAGAGCGCAGAGATATTAAGGCCCTTGCTTTTCTTAGACGGGGTTATCGAATTGGTAGAGCAGCATCATGAAAGATACGATGGAAAAGGTTACCCGTTTGGGATTAGGGGGGAGAACATAAGACTGGGCGCCCGGATAATGGCGGTAGCAGATAGTTTTGACGCTATGATTACCGAGCGGCCCTATCGCAAAGCCTTTACCAAAGAAGAGGCTATCGAAGAACTTAAGAAATGTAGCGGTACTCAGTTTGACCCGGAAGTGGTTGAGGCATTTTTGAAGGTATTGGAGAAAAACCCTGGGTTAGTAACGTCTTAAGGTTAAAGGTTAAAGGTGAAAGGTTAAAGGTTAAAGGTGAAAGGTGAAAGGTGAAAGGTAAGATGGATGAGATTTTACAGATTTTAGAGAAAAACGCCCGAATTACGCCTGAGGAGATTGCGCGGATGTTAAAGAGGAGTGTCTCTTCTGTAAAAAAAGCAATCAGGAGATTCGAAAAGCAAGGAATAATCTTGGGGTATAAGACTATAATCAACAAAGAGCTGGTGCGCGAAGATGATTCCGAGGTGCGCGCGATTATTGAGGTTAGGGTAACGCCCGAGAAGAACCTGGGGTTCGATAAGATTGCCCAGAGGATTTATTCTTTTCCCGAAGTAAAAAGCTGCTACCTACTTTCAGGAACATACGATTTATTACTCGTTGTTGAGGGGAAGGACCTTCACACCGTTTCCAATTTTGTCGCTGAGAAGCTTGCTCCTCTGGAGAATGTTCGGGGTACAACCACACACTTTCTGTTAAAGAAGTATAAAGAAAACGGAATAACCCTCAAGCATAAAGAAGAGGATAAAAGAATAGCAATCTTGTATTAGTTATACTGCTATATTGTTAAACTGCTATACTGCTAAATTGTTAAAAAAGCAATATAATAATTTAACAATATGACAATAGAACAATATAACGATGATTTCTAAAAAAGTTCAGAAACTACAGCCTTCTGGTATTCGGGAGTTCTTCGATTTAGTTCTGGGAATGAAGGATGTAATTTCCCTGGGGGTAGGGGAACCGGATTTTGTAACCCCCTGGCAGATACGCGAGGCGGGGATATATTCATTGGAACAGGGTTTTACTTCTTACACCTCAAATAAAGGGTTGTATAAACTAAGATTGAGTATAAGCCGCCATTTAAAAAACAGATATGGTCTGAAGTATTGTCCTGAAGAAGGAATTTTAATTACCGTCGGCGTAAGTGAGGGAATGGACTTGGCGTTACGCGCAATCATAAATCCGGGGGATAAAATACTAATTCCTATTCCCAGCTATGTCTCTTACGGCCCAGTTACGGAATTAGCCGGAGGCATACCCGTATATATTAATACGGAAAAGCAGAATTTTAAACTCACCCCCGAAATTTTAAAAAAACACATTGACAAGAAGGCTAAAGCTCTTGTTTTAAATTATCCTGCAAACCCAACCGGAATCTCTTATTCCAAAAAGGAATTGAGCGAAATTAACAAGGTTCTGTTAAAACATAAAATACTTTGTATATGTGATGAAATCTACGGAGAATTGACATACGATTTTCCCCATATTCCTTTTGCGACGCTGCCCGGGGCGGAAAGCAATACTGTATATCTTGACGGATTCTCCAAGAGCTATGCTATGACCGGCTGGCGGGTAGGCTTTGCCTGCGGACCGAAAGAGATAATTGCCGCAATGACTAAGATTCATCAATATACCATTATGTGCGTTCCCATAACAAGCCAGATGGCAGCTTGCGAAGCGCTGCACAGCGGGAAAAAGTCAATTGAAGAAATGAAGCGTGAATATAGAAGAAGGAGGGAATTTGTGCTCGCAGAGCTAAGTCGGCTGGGCTTTGTGTGTTTAAAACCGCAAGGCGCTTTCTATGTTTTTCCTTCTATAAAAAATACCGGGATGAGGTCACTGGATTTCTGCCGGCAGTTACTAAAAAAACAGAAAGTTGCGGTTATTCCAGGAAGTGCATTCGGCAGACAATTTGAAGAATACATCCGTATATCCTATGCCTCGAGTTACGAAAACCTTAAAGAGGCATTTGTCAGAATTGAAAAATTCTTAAAGGAGAGGAAATGAAGCGAATAAAGAAGCCGAAAACAAAACAGGATGTAATAAGTTTGGTCAAACAATATAAAGTGAAATTTATCCGCTTGTGGTTTACTGATGTTTTGGGTTTTCTTAAAGGCTTTACGATTACCGTGGACGAATTAAAGCGTGCTTTGGAGGACGGAATGGGTTTTGACGGCTCATCCATTGAAGGTTTTGCCCGCATTGAAGAATCAGATATGATTGCCCGGCCTGACCCGAGCACCTTTGCGTTACTTTCCTGGGAATCAAAAGACAGGGGGGTTGCCCGAATGTTCTGCGATATCTATACCCCTGACGGAAAGCCGTTTGCCGGAGACCCTCGTTACATTCTGAAGAGAAACTTAGAGAAGGCAAAAAAGATGGGTTTTACCTATTATGTCGGCCCGGAATTAGAATACTTCTATTTTAACAATCCTAAAAATGCGATTATTCTGGACAGGGGTGGGTATTTTGACCTCACCCCTCTTGATATTGCTCAGGACGTTCGCCACCAGACAGTGGAGATTCTTGAGAGTTTAGGCATTACCGTGGAATATAGCCATCATGAAGTAGCCTCCAGCCAGCACGAGATTGATTTACGTTACGAAGATGCTCTCACAATGGCCGATAACGTAATGACTTACCGTCTTGCGGTAAAAGAGATAGCCCAGCAGCGGGGGTTGCACGCCACATTTATGCCCAAACCGATCTACGGCATAAATGGCTCAGGCATGCATACTCATCAGTCACTCTTCCGCGGCTTAACCAACGCCTTTTTTGATAGAAGGGATAAATTACATCTTTCGGATGTTGCAAGATATTTTATTGCCGGATTACTTAAGCATGCTCAGGAGATAACTTCGGTAACTAACCAGTGGGTTAACTCATATAAGCGCCTCATAGTCGGTTACGAGGCACCGGTGTATGTCTGTTGGGCTCAGATGAATCGCTCGGCTTTAATCCGGGTGCCGATGTACAAACCGGGCAGGGAAAAGTCCATGCGCATTGAATATCGTGTGCCTGACCCGGCCTGTAATCCCTATTTAGCCTTTTCTGTAATGTTATCCGCGGGTCTTGAAGGGATTAAAAAGAAATATCCTTTGCCTGAACCGGCAAACGATAACATTTACAAGATGAGCGATGGGGAAAGGGGTCGGGCAAAGATTAAGGCTTTACCCGAAAATTTGCTGGAAGCGATTAAGTTGACCGAAAAATCAGACTTAGTAAAAGAAGCGTTAGGCGAACAGCTGTTTGACTTCTTTATCCGCAACAAAAAAATGGAATGGGATGAATACAAGGCCCAGGTAACCCAGCATGAGATAAAGAAGTATTTGCCAATATTGTAAAAGATTAAAAAATTGGTAGTTAAATTGTGAGTCCAGAGTTATTAGGTTGCTTGGTTTATGGCGAAAGCTTTTATTTGCGCTCTGCTTATACTTTTTTTCTTTGCCGGCTGTAGCCGAAAGCCGGAAAGGCCACAGCAGCAGCCGGAATCTTCTTCCGTCGAGCTCACTTTACCTCAAATTCCGAAGCTTTCACGTCCCTATAAGCCGACAAATAAGGATATTCAGATTGCTTTAAAGACGGCCGGATTCTATCAAGGAAAGATTGATGGCGTTATCGGGCCGAAAACCCGCAGGGCAATTAGGGAATTCCAGGCGGAAAACAATTTAGCAGTTGACGGAAAGGTTGGACCGAAAACCTGGGCAGTATTGCGTGAATACCTGCATCATTGAGGGAGTTGTTAATGCTCGCTAATTAGGTAAATCTTTAGGGGTATTGGGTGATTGGGAGATTAGGATTTGGATATTGGGTGATTAGGATATTAGGGACAAAAAACCTATTATTTATAAGCAGTTCTACCTAATTCCCCAGTCCCCTGATCTCCAAATCCCAATCTCCTAATAACCTAATTCCCTTAAAAACATTACTTAATTGCTGAGTTACTGCAGTTGTCCCCTTTTCAGGAGAAGTAAAACAATGAGGCGAATATTGGTTGTTGCGTTGTTGGGTTATTGCGTTATAGCGTTAGCGGGGTGTGTCTGCTTAAAAGAGAGGATAAAAGAATTTCTGGCAATTTCCACCGGCGATATAGAAGATTCAAGAGATAGGGCAATAGTCAAGATTGTGGATTATGACTACGATAGCTGCTATAGGAAAGTAGAAGAGAGATTAATAGAGATAGGAAGTTACATATATGCTAAAAGAAAAGAATTAATCGCTGTTTACATAAGTCAAAAGGATACAACTCCGGCGGGAATATTCTTTAAAGAGATTAACGGACAGAAGACCCAGCTTGAAATCGCCAGTCCCGCCACAGATACAAGGGAATACCTGGCGGATAAGATATTCTCTGTATTTTTAGAAAAGTAGCCAGCAGCAATATGCTTTACGCTATTTTAGGAATAATTCAAGGATTAACTGAATTTTTACCGGTAAGCTCTTCGGGCCACCTGGTTTTATCCAGCCATATTTTTAATATTGAAAAGAGTCAAATTCTGCCAATAATCATTGTTTGCCATATAGGTACCCTTTTTGCATTGCTTTGCTTCTTTGCCCGTGATATCTTGCGGGTGCTTAAGGATTCCATGGTTATTACGCAGATTTTTATTGTAACTTTGGTTTCCGCAATTTTCGTTTTAGCGGGCAGAAATTTCTTTGAAAATTTATTTCAAAGGCCGGCTGTCGTATGTGTGGCTTTACTGGTTACCGCTGCTTTTTTAATTTTAACAAAGAGGTTCGTTAAAGGCAAAAGAGGTATGTTTGCTTTGAATTTTAAGGATGCATTCTGGTTAGGTATTGCTCAGGGTTTTGCGGTTATTCCTGGCATTTCCCGTTCAGGCATTACCATCTTCAGTCTTTTAGCAAGAGGCGTTGCCCCCGAAGCGGCCTTTAAATTCTCTTTTATCGCCGGCATTCCCGCCATAGTGGGTTCTTTCCTGCTGGAAGCAAGGCAGATAGGAGTTAATTTCAATAGTCATCCTGCAAACCTTTGGTTTACTCTGGGGGCAAGCTACTTATTTGGCTTGTTTGGGCTTTTTATCCTGAAGCGAGCGGTAAAGAGTTTGCAGCTATATTATTTCGGCTTTTATTTGGTACCGGCTTCAATTTTGGGATTTATGTTTGTCAGGTAAAGGAGCGCCACAATGTTAGAAGAAAAGATTCTTAACGATTACAAACAGGCATTAAAGAGCAAGGATAAAGCAAAAGCTTCGTCCTTAAATTTCCTGCGGTCTTGTCTGATGAACCGGGCAATAGCATTAAAAAAGAAATCCTTGCAAGATGATGAGGTAATCAGCGTGATTAAGAGGATGGTCAGGCAATATCAGGATTCTATCGAGCAGTTCAAGCAAGGGGGGCGGGAGGACCTGGTTGCAAAAGAGACGCAGGAGTTAGAGATTCTTAAGGCCTATTTGCCGCCTGAGCTTTCTTCGAATGAGATTAGACAGATTATTGAGGAGGCAGTTAACCAGCTGAAGGCCAAAAGTATGAAGGATATGGGCAGGGTAATGAAAGAGGTAATGGCAAAGGTATCCTCTCGGGCAGACGGTAAATTAGTCAGCGATTTGGTAACTCAGAGACTCAGTAAAATCCAGGAAGAGTAAGTGAGGTAGCAACATGTTAAAAGCGGATATTAGGTTATTGGGAGATTGGGTTTTGGATATTAGGGGATTAGGAAATTGGGGATAGGAATATATACCCAATCCCCAAATATCCCAATGTCCAAATCCTAATCCCCCAATTACCTAATTACCCCATTTAACTTGGGTTAATTAACACATATTATACAAGGAGGATTGTACAATGGAAACGAAAGTTAAGGTTGATGCAGAATTAGCAAAAAATTTGGGTCTTACTGAGGAGGAGTTTGATGAGATAAAGAAATTGCTAAAAAGAAATCCAAATTTTACGGAGTTGGGTGTCTTCTCGGCTATGTGGTCAGAGCATTGCAGCTATAAGAATTCGCGCCGTCTGTTTAGGCTTTTGCCCACCAAAGGCAAACAGGTGATAGTCGGTGCAGGCGAAGAGAATTCAGGAGTCGTTGATATAGGTGATGGTTTAGGAGTGGCATTTAAGATAGAGTCTCATAATCATCCTTCAGCAGTAGAGCCCTTTGAGGCTGCGGCTACAGGCATAGGTGGGTGTATTCGGGATATTTTCACAATAGGCGCAAGGCCTGTCGCTGGTTTAGGGGCTTTGAGATTCGGAAGTCTAGATAACCAGAGAGTTAAGTTTCTGTTTAAGGAAGTTATAAGGGGCCTGGCTCATTATGCTAATACTGCAAAGGTTAATGCGGTTGGCGGCGATGTCTATTTTGACGCAAGCTATGAAGGCAATCCTTTGGTCAATGCCTTTGTTGTTGGAATCGTAAGACATAAGAGTATTGTCAGAGGTGTCGCCAGCGGGGCGGGCAATCCCGTATATTATATAGGAGGAGATACAGGCAGAGACGGCGTAGGCGGAGCAAGCTTTGCTTCTAAAGAGATAACTGAGGAGTCCGCCTCGAGTAAAAGTGCAGTTGCCATAGGTGATCCGGAGCTTGGGGGGCGATTAAGAGAGGCGTGTCTGGAATTAATAGAAAAGGGTCTTGTAGTGGGGATGCAGGATATGGGCGCAGCCGGGCTGACCTGTTCTTCCTGCGAGATGGCCTCAAGGAGTAAAACAGGCATTGAGATAGACGTCGCCTTAGTTCCCCAGAGAGAAAAAGGTATGATTCCTTATGAAATTCTTCTGTCTGAGTCTCAAGAGAGAATGTTAGCTATACTAAAGAAAGACAGGGAGAAAGAAGCCCTGGATATATTAAAAGAGTGGAATATCAATGCAGTAAAGATTGGGAAGGTAACAGATGATAAGATGATGCGAGTTAAGGAAAACGGAGTTGTAGTCTGCGAGATTCCCGCAGCTGCTTTAACAGAAGAGTCGCCTGTTTATAAAAGAGAAATAAAAGAGCCCGCATACATAAAGGATGCCCAAAATTTAGTCCTTGAATCAGTGAAGGAGCCGCAAGATCTAAATCCTATTCTTCTGCAATTGCTCGGTTCTCCCACGATTGCAAGTAAAGAATCAGAGTATAAAAAATTTACAACCCCGCACAAAGATGAGATTCTTGTGGGGCCCGGTTCAGATGCGGCCGTAGTCAGGGTCAAGGGAACTAAAAAGGCATTAGCGATAAGTGTAGATTGTAACGGTAGATATTGTTATCTGAATCCTTATAACGGAGCAATGATGGCAGTAGCGGAAGCAGCCAGGAACATAGTCTGCGCAGGGGGCAAGCCTTTAGCTATTACAGATGGTTTAAATTTCGGCAATCCGATGAAGCCGGAAAATTACTGGCAGTTTCAAAAGTGTATAGAAGGACTTTCTAAGGCTTGTGAGGTTTTAGATACGCCTGTTATCAGTGGCAATGTAAGCTTCTATAATGAGAATCCTAAGGGAGCAGTAGATCCGACTCCTATGGTAGGCATGGTAGGGCTGATAGAGGATGCGGATAAATATGTTACCCAGAATTTTAAGAATGAGGGCGACTCAATAGTGCTCCTGGGCCCAAATAGCGCAGACCTTTCTGGCAGCGAATATTTATATCTGATTCACAGGCAAAAGAAAGGCAACCCACAAATAGATATAAATATGGAGAAGGCTGTTGGAGAAGTATGTTTAGAAGCGATTAAATTGGGTATTATTAATTCTGCCCATGATTGTTCCGAAGGGGGACTGGCTGTGGCGCTGGCCGAATCATGTATTGCAAATGCAAACCAAATGCTGGGGGTCTCGGTAAAACTGGACGGTTTAAAAAGCGACGATATGAGAACGGATGGAGTTCTATTCGGCGAATCTCCTTCCAGAATAGTGGTGTCTTTGAATAAGAGAAGCCTTGGTCTTTTAGAGGATATAGCAAAGAGACACTCGGTTCCGTGTCAGGTTTTAGGCGAAGTCAGCGGACAAAAGTTCACGATTCAATACAAGGAAAAGGCAATAATTGACCTGCCTTTGAAGGCATTAGATGAGGCTTGGAGGCAGGCACTTCCTTCGAAATTAGAGAAATAAATATTAGCCCAATTTACACTCGCTAACGGAAATCCGCAACAACCCACTTTTATCCAGTTTGAAAGCTTATCTTACGGGAGAGATATGAGTTTCCTGACGGGGCGCATATCGGATTAAGCTTATAGACAAGATGGATAAATTTGACGTTATAGTTATCGGTGCAGGACATGCTGGCATTGAGGCTG
>CAYMKG010000012.1:0-15518 GCA_964391145.1 uncultured Planctomycetales bacterium | reverse complement strand
TCCGGTTGCGCAATATCTCGACTGCCCGCTCAACCGCTCCCTGCCTTGCTTCCTCACTCAGTTTGCCTGTATCCACTCTTAATAAAAGGTGCATACCGCCCTTCAGATCCAGGCCTAAGTTTATTCTCTTATCCAGAGGGAAGGCATAGAAGGCCATTAAGCCAGCAACCGCTAAAATCAAGATTGACCTATATAGAAGCCTTCTTGACATCTTTTTAGAGTTTAGTGGATAGCGTTTAGCGTTTAGAAAAAATTATACGCTATCCGCTCTATGCTATACGCTCTTAGGATTTCTTTAAGTAAGCGATGCAGTTCTTATCAAGCTCGACCTTTACATTGTCGTCTATGCGCAAAATTATTGTTTTATCTTTAACGTTAATAATCTTGCCGTGTAAGCCCCCTGTGGTTACAACCTCGTCGTTTTTTTGCAGACCTTGAATCATTCTCTGGTGCTCTTTCTGACTCAATCTCTGCGGCCTGATAAGCAAAAAATAGAAAATGAGAAAAATAACAATCAGGGGCAAGAAATTAACTAACGGATTGACAGTCGTCGGTTCCATAATCAGCTCCCTTCCCTATTTTTATTTTCCTTTTCTTCTTTTCCTTTTTCTCCTCCAACATAGCCCTTAACCAAACCGCTTACGGTGTCGGACATCTGAGCGCCGCAGGACAGCCAGTAATTAAGCCTTTCCGTGTTAATCTTAATTATCGGCGGCTGTTTGGTGGGGTCATAGTAGCCCAATTCTTCGATAGCGCGGCTATCCCGTGCTTTTCTTTTGTCGAAAACGCTGATGCGGAAAAAATATCTTTGCTTAGGACTTTTGCCTATCCTTCTTAATCTTATACGCACCGACATTGCTTATCCTCCGTTTCTCTTATAGGTTACGAATGTTACGAAGGTTACCTGAGGTTACGGAGGTTGCATTTTTATTTTTGCAACATCCGTAATATTCTTAACATCCTTAACCTTCGTAACATTATTTTGTTATTGCCTCAATCTGTGCCTTTGCCTTAGTTACCGTCTCCTGATATTCTTTTTCCGGATCTGAATCGGCGACAATCCCGCCGCCGGCCTGGATATACGCTTTTTTGCCTTTAATCAATATTGTTCGTATTGTAATGCAGGTATCCAGATTGCCTGAGAAACTGAAATAACCTACGCATCCCGCATATGGCCCCCGCCTGGTATTTTCCAGCTCGTCAATTATCTGCATTGCTCTGACTTTGGGGCTGCCGCTTACTGTGCCAGCAGGGAAAGTCGCTCTTAAGCAATCGTAAATGTCTTTGTCCTTGCGCAACCTTCCTTCTACCTCGCTTACCAGATGCATCACGTGGGAATATCTTTCCACATGCATGAAGTTCTTAACCCTTACTGTTCCGAAATCGCACACCCTGCCTAAATCATTCCTTCCCAGATCTACCAGCATTATGTGCTCGGCTTTCTCTTTTTTACTGCTTAGCAGTTGAGCTTCCAATCTCTGGTCTTCTTTTTCGTCAACGCCCCTGGGGCGAGTTCCGGCAATTGGCCGGGTTATCACCCTTCTGCCTTCACAGCGCACCAAGACCTCAGGAGAAGCTCCTAATAAGAAAAACTCCTTCAGCTCCAGGAAAAACATATAGCTTGAGGGATTCAGACTCCTCAATGACCGGTAGATATCCAGGGGCGATTTTCCGCATAAAGGCAAGCAAAAGCGCTGAGAAGGCACTACTTGAATGACATCCCCGCGGCGGATATAGGATTTTGCTTTTTTTATCAGCTCCAGATAGCTACTCTTTTCAAAATTAGAAGAAATCTTTGGTTTGTATCCGGCATGCTCATTCTTAATTCTCGGAAGAGGACTCATCAGCCGGCTATGGAGCTGCTCGATTTTTTTCTTTGCCATATTATAACATTCACCGACGCTGTGGTCATCCGAAATAAAGGCATTGGCGACAATCTTTATAGTGTGGTGCAGGTGGTCAAAAACCAGCAAGGTATCGCTTAAAATCCACACGCTATCCCAGGCTCCTAAATCATCAGGATTATTATCGGGTATTTCTTCAAAAAACCGCACTACATCGTATCCTAAATACCCCACAAATCCTCCGCAGAAGCGAGGCAAATCGCTGTGCAGAATCACCTTAAAGCCGGACAGAACCTTCTTAATCTCATCTAACGGATCGGTTGCTAATTTGGAATTCTTTGCTATACGCCTGCGGCTGTCATATATATTCATCTGACTTCCTTTGCTTTTTAACACCAGGGCGGGTTCGGTGCCCAGAAATGAATAGCGGGCAATTGCCTGGGCTCCCTCCACGGATTCCAGAAGATAATTGTATTTTCCGCGCCTGATTTTTAAGAACGCCGAAACCGGCGTATCCAAATCCGCGCGTATCTGTTTGTACACCGGAATTAGATTCCCCTTTTTAGATAGCTTCAAAAACTCTTTTAATGAAGGGTAATACATACTATTATAGGTTACGAAGGTTACCTGAGGTTACGGAGGTTACATTTTTATTTTTACAACATCCGTAACATTCTTAACATCCTTAACCTTCGTAACCTTTATTGGTACTTTTCTGTAAAAACACGAGTAATTTCCCGTGTGGCACGCAACTCCTTTCTGCCGAACCTTTATAAGCAACGCATCCATATCGCAGTCATAGTATATAGATTTTACCACCTGAAAATTTCCTGAGGTCGCTCCCTTTACCCAATACTCCTTGCGCGAGCGAGACCAAAAACAAGTCACTCCTAACTTCAAGGTCCTGCGTAAGGATTCCTTATTCATGTAAGCCAGCATCAGGACTTTTTTGGTCTTATAATCCTGGATTATCGTCGGAATCAACCCCTTTTGGTCAAACTTTAAATCTTTAATCTTCATTTTGCAACCACAAGACTTACACAAGACTTACACGAGATTAAAATTTTAAAAACTTATACCACAGAGGCACTAAGACACAAAGAGAACACAGAGATTTTTACTGCATTCTCACCGGAATGCCTCTATCCGCCAGATATTGCTTAATCTGCTTTATAGTAAGTTCCTGATAATGAAATATCGACGCAGCTAAAGCAGCGTCCGCTCCTGCCTTTGAAAATACATCCAGAAAATGCTCGGGCCTGCCGGCACCGCCAGAAGCAATTACCGGAATATTGACCCCCTCAACCACGCTCCTGGTTAAATCCAAATCATAGCCGTCTTTGGTTCCGTCGAAATCCATACTGGTAAGTAGTATTTCCCCCGCTCCAAGACCCGCAGCCTGCCCTGCCCACCCAACCGCGTTTAACTCCGTAGGCGTTCTGCCGCCGTTTATATACACCTGCCACTTTTTGCCTATCGCTTGTGGCTTATCACCTGTGGTATCTGCTTTGATATGCGAGATGCTATTTGCGATTTGCAACTTAGCGTCAATTGCCACCACAATGCACTGGCTTCCAAAACGCCTGCTGGCATATTGGATTAAATCGGGACATTTCACCGCAGCGGTATTTAAGGATACTTTATCTGCCCCGGCATTAAGCAAATCGCGTATGTCGGATAAATCCCTTATTCCGCCCCCTACAGTAAAGGGAATAAAAATCTTTTGGGCTATTTTCTCAACGAGGTCTATGAGGATTTTTCTTTTTTCAAAGCTCGCGCTTATATCTAAAAAAACCAGCTCGTCTGCGCCCTGTTGATCGTAGATTTGGGCTACCTCAACCGGATCTCCTGCATCTCTTAACCCTAGAAACCTTATCCCTTTTACTACCCGCGCCTCCTTTATGTCTAAACAGGGGATAATGCGTTTTGTGAGCATTGCCTATTGTAGGTTTTATAAATTTAGGTGATTTAACAACTCAGAAAAAAACAATTCCCGCATACCTTTGACACCGCAAAGATGCCAAACTACCGCAAAAGCGCAAAGAATTTTTGCGTTTTAGCGGAATTTTTGCGGTTTAGCGGTGTCCAAAGAATAATTCTTAAATTGGCTATATTTATAAATTACGAAATTATCTGCTAATTTATTTTTTACCATCTAAATATTTTTGCAATAAACCCCAGGTCTGCTTATCCAAACGACCGCTTGCGGGCAAGCCATGCGAGCTTTGAAACTCTTTAAGAGCCTTACGGGTGCGGGGGCCCATCTTCCCGTCGATTACCCCGGCGTCAAAGCCGGCGTTCCTCAAAGCGGTCTGCACCTTTATAACGGATTTATAATAAGTTTTGCTCCTTGTTTTTCTTTCCTGCTCCTGAATAGCCTCGGTTAAACCTTCTATCATCTCCTTCTGTTCATTAACAGTCGCTAACAACTCTTCCTTTTCCTGCTTTTCTTTTTCCAGGGCATGGGTTAAGTTAATAATCTGCGAATCCTTTTTGAGGACTTCTGCCTCCAATAGAGAAATCCTATTCTCTAATGCTTTAATCTTGGATTCATGCGGTTTTTTTGGTGTGGTGGCGCAGCCTGCCATAGAAATTAAAAATGCCAAAATCGTTAGCGTTTCAATAAATTTTGCCGACATTTTGCACCTCCTTTTCAAACCAGCTTCATCGCTTCTCTTAAAGTAAATTTTCCCTCATACAGCGCTTTGCCGACAATTATTCCGGCTAAGCCCTGCTTACCTAAAGGCCTCAATTTGTATATGTCAACAAGGCTGGAAATGCCGCCCGAAACGGTAATCGAAAGATGCGAATTTTTCAGCATTTTTTTAACCAAAGCGATGTTCGGGCCTTTTAAAGTGCCATCGCGGGCAATATCCGTATAAATAATTTCTTTAAAGCCGATAGCTTCCAGCTTCCTGATTAACTCCAGTACACCAGACCTCTTGTATTCTCTCTGCCAGCCACTCAGCTTAACTACCTTATCCTGAGCGTCAATGCTGACGATTACTTTCTGCTTGAATTCTCTGAACACCCTGCACAAGAACTTCTCGTCCTGCAACTTTGTGCCCAAAACAACCCTTTCGACGCCGCAATTCAATAACTGTTTTATAGACTTCTCATCTCTTACCCCTCCGCCGAATTCAATAGGAATGCGCACACTACTGGCCATTTCCCTTATGACGCCCAGATGGCAGATTCTCCCGCTTCTGGCGCCATCTAAATCTACAACATGCAGATACTTTGCGCCCTGCTTTTCCCAGTGCCGGGCAGTATTTACCGGATTGGAGGAATAAGTTTTTTTCTTGTCAAAATGACCTCGAAATAATCTGACTACCTTGCCTTCCTTTAAGTCAATCGCCGGAATAATCAACATATCTCTTCCTTTACAATTCTACGAAGTTTTTTAATATTTTAAGCCCTCCGCTCTGACTTTTCTCAGGGTGAAACTGCACCCCAAAAATGTTATCCTGGTTTATTACAGAAGCAAATTTTTCTCCATAGTCTGTTGTAGCAGCAATGATGCTTTTCTCTTCAGGCTCCACATAATAAGAGTGGCAAAAATATACGTTCGCACCCTGGGGGATATTTTCTAATAATTTACAATTAAGGGCGGGGTTTATCTGATTCCAGCCGATGTGAGGGACTTTAATCCCCTTTATGCTGAATTTCTTTACCTTCCCATTCAATATACCCAAGCCTCGGGCATCCTTAGATTCTTCGCTTTGCTCAAAAAGCAACTGCATCCCCAGGCAAATGCCGAGAAAATATTTTCCCTTTTTTATTGACTCCAGGATGGCCCCGGTAAGATTTCTCTGCTTTAATCCTTCCACTCCGTCGCAAAATGCTCCCACGCCTGGGAGGATAACTTTATCTGCCACCAAGACCTCCTCAGGCTTATCGGTTACGAGAACTTGGGCACCGGCTAACTGAGTAGCCTTGGTTACACTATGAATATTGCCCATTCCATAGTCAACAACCGCAATCACTTAATCAATTATACCTTTTGTAGAAGGGATGCCTTTTCTGCGCGGATCAATTTGAGTGGCTTGATCCAAAGCCAGACCCAGCGCTTTAAAGATAGGTTCCAAAGTGGTGTGTAAATCTGGACTCAAAGGATCTACGCTTATATTCAGATTCATCCCCAAATGTTTTGCAAAGCCTTCAAAGAAATGCTCCACATCGGTAAAGGCGTATCCTTGTTCTAATTTTGGGGCAACCACACCTTTGCCGGTTTTTAATCTAAAATATCCCCTTCCGCTGATATCCAACGTTACCCTCGCCAGAACATCCTCCATTGGAACAGAAGCAAAGCCAAATCTGCTTATTCCCTGCATCCTTCCTAGCGCTTTCTTAAACGCTTGCCCCAAAACAATCCCCACATCTTCATTGGTATGATGCAAATCCACCTTTAGGTCGCTCCTAATGACCTTAAGCTTCAAATCAAATAATCCATGAAAAATAAACAATTCTATCATATGGTCAAGAAGACCAATTCCCGTATCAATCTGGGTTTGCCCTTTTCCGTCAATATTGAGTGCGCAGCTTATTTGTGTTTCCTTAGTCTTTCGCTCTATTTTTATTTTTCTCTTGACCCTCGTTCTGTGCATTTTAACTCCTTCGGATAGTTATAAAAATCTTGCTTTAATGGATTCCGCATGCTGGCTTAATCCCTCGATGCTAACAATCTTCTCAACCGGTTTCTTCGCCTTCTCCAGCGCCTTTTTGGAATACGAGATAATATGGTTGCTCTTAATAAAATCGGACAAATTAAGACCTGAAAAGAACCGCGCGCTGCCGCCGGTAGGCAAAACATGACTGGGGCCGGCGAAGTAGTCCCCCACTGCCGCAGGGCTAAAAGGCCCTAGAAATATCGCGCCGGCGTTTCTTATCTTTTTAACCAGACTACCCGGTTTTTTAACCAGAATTTCCAAATGCTCGGGAGCTATATGGTTGGTTATCTGGGCTGCTTCGTCTAAATTCTTGGTCAATATGATGTATCCATCGTCTGCCACCTGTGTTCTGACCTGGCGCGCCAGAGTTTTGGAATTCGTAACCAAAAAAACCTGGCTTCTGGTGTGCTCTTTCTGCGCTCTGATATCAGCGATGACCAATTTGGGGTCTGAGAAACGGCTGGCGATGATTACCAATTCGGTCGGACCTGCCAGCATATCCACGTCAACAAAACCAAATACCTGACGCTTTGCCTCGGTAACATATTGATTGCCCGGCCCAACAATCTTATCCACCTTTGGTATGCTTTTTGTGCCGAAAGCCAATGCGGCAATAGCCTGAGCCCCGCCTACGCGGTAAATCTCGTCAACCTTCAATAAATTTGCCACTGCAAGAATGTGCGGATTTATATTTCCATTTTTATCCGGCGGACTGACCAAAACAACCTTTTTGACTCCTGCAATCTTTGCCGGCTGAACAGTCATATAAACCGTAGATACCAGGGGAGCTTGAGCAGCGGGCACGTAAACGCCCACTCTCTCTATTGGGTGGAAATTTTCTCCCAGAATTGCGCCATCAGCGTCCTTTATCCTCCAGGATTTCTTAATTTGTTCCCGGTAAAAACGGGTTATATTCTCGATAATCGCTTTCAGCGTAGTAACAAAATCCGGCTCAATGTTCTGATAAGCCCCGGAAATCTCAGCCTCAGAAATGCGCAGCGATTTTGGAGAAAGCTTTACCCCGTCAAATTTCTTGGTATATTTTATCAGGGCCTCGTCTCCCTGAAGGCGCACATCCTCAATTATTCTCTCTACCTTTTCCTTGAGCCGCCTTGTCCTGGGAATACCGCGATTGTATATATTCTGAAGTTTTTTACTGGAATAACGTATGATTTTCATTGTAAATACCAAAGCTGGCGAGAGGATTCGAACCTCCAACCTAGTGATTACAAATCACTTGCGCTGCCATTGCGCTACGCCAGCATCGCCCACTATAGCTTATTCCCTAATACCTACCTACTACCTACTAACTACTAATCTTAATCGCCTCGGGAATCTTCTCAATTATATCCGAGGCAATCATCCCTGGCTGTGTTTTCTCTTTAGCTGCTAAATCTCCGGCTAAGCCGTGCAAGTACACGGCGTATTTGGCTGCCTTAAATCCGTCTAAGCCTTGAGCCAGAAGAGCTGCAATCATTCCGGTTAAAACATCGCCGGAACCGGCTGTAGCCATTCCGGGGTTTCCTGTTTTATTGGTGTATGCCCTTCCTTCCGCATCTGCCACTACGGTTCTATGGCCCTTTAGCACAATGATGCAATTATAATCCCTGGCAAAACTTTGCGCAATATCTTTTCTGTTGCGTTGTATTTTATTTATACTTACGTTCAACAACCTGCTCATTTCTCCGGGGTGCGGAGTCAATACTCTGGTGACCTGATGATCTGATGATCTGGTGATCTGTAATAAATCCAGGTGGCCCGCTAACGCGTTTAAGCCGTCTGCGTCAATAACCATCGGCTTATCTACACCCGATATTATCTTACGGATTAAATTTTGGGTTGACTTATTTTGACTGAGACCTGGCCCGACGATTAAAATATCAACCTTGCCTGACATTCTCTTTATATAAGGATAGGCTTTAATACTTAAAGTAAGCTGTGGAGTGCAAGTTAAAGGCTTAAGTATTACTTCGGGGGATTTTATTTTAATAAAGGCGTTGATGAGGCCGCGGGGTATACCTAAAGTAACCATTCCCCCGCCGGCGCGGATTGCTGAATTTGAACACAATATTGCCGCGCCGCTAAATTGCGCGCAGCCAGCTAAAATTAAAATATGGCCAAAATCACCTTTATGGGTTTGGAATTTCCTGTGTAATAATTGCGCTGGCAACCGCATAATTTTTGATATGGGAAATAGAAATATAAACTTTGAATTTATCCTTATAGGTATTTGTCAAAGAACAATAAGGTTTTCCTTGAAGGTCATTAATTATTTCCACGTCCTTGAAGTTTAAACCCGCCTTGCCCAGAGCCTTAAATACGGCTTCCTTAGCGGCGAACCTGCCGGCCAGATGCTGGTAGCGATTGTTGTGTCCTTCGGCATTTTGTAATTCCTTATCCGTGAAAATCCGCTCAAGAAAACTACGGCCGTATTTATCTATGGCGTTTTTGATTCGCCTTACTTCGATAATATCTACGCCGTTTCCGATTATGTTCATACTATTAGCTCCACACTCTTACGAGTGTGGTATCCTTCCTTACTATACCTCCATACCCCACACGGAAGTGTGGGGTTATCCAATTAAAGCTTTCATTTCCCGAACGGCGCGATCCAGGCCAACCAGCGCTGCCCGGCAAACAACGGAATAGCCGATGTTTAACTCCTCTATGTGAGGAATTCTTGCCACGGACTTTACGTTGTAATAATCTAAGCCGTGGCCGGCGTTAACGATTAAACCCTTCTGATATCCATATCTTGCCGCCCTTTCAAGCTCTGTCAAGCGCAGTCTTTTAGAAGATTTCGTCTTGGCATCGGCGTATCTACCAGTATGCAACTCAATCATTTCAACCCCAAGCTTTGCGCTTGCGTCGATTTGTGATTTTATCGGATCGATAAATAAACTTACTGCGATACTATGTTTTTTTAATTTGTTTACCGCTTGAGCAACCTTTTTCATATTACCGGTTACATCCAGCCCGCCTTCGGTAGTTATTTCCTTTCTCCTTTCGGGAACCAAAGTCGCCTGTTGTGGCCTAACTTCGCAGGCAATATTAACAATCTCGGAAGCAGTGGACATTTCCAAATTTAATTTAGTCTTGACTATTTCTCTTAAAAGATATAGGTCGCGGTCCTTTATGTGGCGGCGATCCTCGCGCAAATGCACCACAATACTATCTGCGCCGGCTACTTCGCAAATAAACGCAGCGTAGACCGGCTCGGGCTCCAGACCTTTTCTTATTTCCCTGATGCTGGCAATATGGTCAATGTTTACTCCCAGTTTCATTGTAAATACCTATGCAGCTCCTCTCCGATGTACATCCAGAGCAAAATGGACAGGATTAAGGAAATAATCTTAAGCCAGGGATGGGTCACAAACCAATGTTTTATCACCCTCTTTATTTTGAACTTATTTGGAGCTCTCATTCTTTCTTCGGTTTCGGCTTCATTAATTGTTTAACCCTAAACAATAAATCCTCGCGCTTCAGCCCCTGATACAATCTGCCTCCATAGGCCAAGGATACATCCTGCCTCTCCTCGGAAACCACGATTACTACGGCGTCGGTTTCCTTAGATAAGCCGATTGCTGCCCGGTGACGCATTCCGAAAATACGACTCACACCCGGGCTCTCATCCAACGGGAATAGACATCCCGCCGAGCTAATTCTGCCAAGCTGAATGATAATCCCCCCATCGTGTAGCAAACTTCCCGGAGTAAAAATGTTCTGAAGCAATTCCGAACTGACGACTGCATCAATAGAGACGCCGGTCTCTACATATGGCTTTAAAGAATCTTCTCTTTCAATGGCAATCAAAGCGCCGATAGCCTGGCGGGCAAGATAATCTACTGCCTTAGCAATCTCCTTCAACATATAATCCAACTCTTCCTCCCTCAAGGGAAGAACAAACAAATGATGCCGGCCTAAACGGGCCAAACCCTGTCTAATCTCCGGCTGAAATATAACCAGCAGGCCTAACACCGATAAAGCAAATAACTTTGTCATAAGCCACTCCAACCTCTCCAAACCTAATCTTTGAACCACAAAAAAGAGAATCAGGAGCACAATTATTCCGCGCACAACCTGTATCGCCCGCGTTCCAGCAAAAAAAAGCATTATCTGGTAAATCACAAACCAGAGTATGCCAATTTCCAGAATTATCTTCCAAAATTGCGTCATTCTACTTAATCCTCAGGGACGTTTCTTTGGCTGTTTGCAGATATGTCCCCAATCACTATAAGTTATCCAGAGTATCCGTTTTTTATTGCATCGGTTATCCTTAAAGCCTGCGCTGCAAATTTTACGTCATGGACTCTGACAATATTAGCGCCATTCATCACCGCTATAACTAACGAAGCTAATGTTCCGCTTAACCTTTCCTGGGGCGGGAGCTCTAATATTTTGCCGATGAATGATTTTCGGGAAGGACCTATAAGAATCGGGCAACTTAATATCTTCAACTCTTTCAGATTTCTTAGAATCTCTAAATTGTGCTCTACGGTCTTGCCGAACCCGATTCCCGGGTCCACAATGATTCTTTTCTTGTCTATTCCGGAATCCTGCGCCCTTTTTATCGCGGCAGCCAGATACTCAATAATTTCGTCCATCAAAGATTCGTATTGCGGATTCTTCTGCATATTCCTGGGCGTACCTTTCATGTGCATAATAATAACCCGCGCCTTGCTTTTGGCTATCACCTCAATCATGCGGGGATTTCTCAATCCGGTAATATCATTAACAATCGAAGCCCCTGAATCTAAAGCCTCTCGAGCGACTTCCGGTTTATACGTATCTACGGAAATAGGGGCTTTAATTCTTTTTGATAGTTTTTTTATTAGCGGAATTATCCTCTTAATTTCTTCTTTTTTTGATACCGGCTTTGCGCCTGGCCGACTTGATTCTCCTCCTACATCAATTATATTTGCGCCTTGAGCAATCAGTTCCTGAACATAATCAATCGCCTGCTGAATGCTTGCGCCTCTTGCCAGCAAGCCGTCTCCGCTGAAGGAGTCAGGCGTGAGATTTACCACAGCCATTATCTGCGTCTTGATGCTAGTTGGGAATTGATAATCTCTTAACCCCGAGGCGATTTTTTCCGAGAGGCCATGCAGGCTATGAACCCGCGGCTGATGGCTGAGTTTGTTTAGCAATCGCTCATACTGTCTGAGCGTGCCCATAATAAGGCAATCGGTTAAGCGAGATTTTCCGGTAAGAGTCCCCCGGCTTAAGCAAACATCTCCGCCGATAGAAAGCATCTCTTGCTTTAAGATGTTTGCACTCAAATAATTCAGGTTACTCAGTTTAATCAGGCGCAATATACCCTTTGGTGCCATTATCTCTATTCCCCGCTTATCCGCATCGATCTTGCGCATTATCTTCTTAATCTGCTCAATGTCATCGGTATTAATGATTCGCATAGTTAGGGTTTCTTGACTTCTTTATCTTCCTGCACCTGTTTTTCTTGCATACCCACAATCTTTTTTACTTCTTCACCGTCCAGAACCTCTTTTTCTAATAAAGCAGAGGCTAAAAGATTTAACTTATCCTGATTCTCCTGCAGAATGCTCCTTGCTCTATTAAAAGCCTCATCCACTATCTTCTGAATCTCTTCATCAATTATATGTGCAGTGGTATCGCTGTAATTTCTTTCCTCAGCCAGATTCTTACCCAAAAACACCAGCCCTTCTCTTCTGCCGAGAGTTACGTTACGCAGTCTCTCAGACATTCCGAATTCAGTGACCATGCGGCGGGCCATTTGGGTAGCGATTTCAAGATCGTTCTCCGCGCCTGTAGTAGTATCCCTCACATTTATAATCTCGGAGGCTCGGCCTCCCAGAAGCACAGTAATCCGACTCATCAGCTCCTGCCTGGTCATAACATAACGGTCCTGCAGAGGAAGCTGCATCGTATATCCTAAAGCAGCAACTCCTCGAGGGATAATCGAGACCTTATGTAAGGGATCGACCTCTGGCAAAAGCAGAGCAAGTAGCGCATGGCCTGCCTCATGATATGATACGATTTCCTTTTCTCTTTTTGAAATAACCCGGCTTTTTCTCTCAGGCCCGGCAATTACCCGCTCAATCGCTGCCTCCAATTCTTCTTTCTCTACTGTTTCTTTATTGTTGCGCGCTGCCAGCAGGGCTGCCTCATTGCAAAGATTGGCTAAATCCGCGCCGGAAAATCCCGGAGTTTGCCGAGCAATTGACTTCAAATTAACGCTGGGGTCCAATTTTATCTTACGGGTGTGAACTTTAAGAATTGCTTCGCGGCCGTTTATATCCGGACGGTCGATAACAATATGACGGTCAAACCTGCCGGGTCTAAGCAGTGCCGGATCAAGCACGTCCGGCCGATTTGTTGCCGCAATGAGGATTAACCCCTCCATAGGATCGAATCCGTCCATCTCAGCCAGGAGTTGATTAAGGGTCTGTTCTCTCTCATCATGGCCTCCGCCAATACCGGCAAAGCGCAGGCGACCCACCGCATCAATTTCGTCAATAAAGATAATGCCTCCCTTACCGGACGACTTTGCTGCCCGCCGCCCCTGAGCGAATAAGTCGCGCACGCGGGATGCGCCCACGCCGACGAACATCTCCACAAAATCCGAACCGGAGATACTGAAAAAGGGGACTTCCGCCTCTCCGGCCACAGCACGAGCTAATAATGTTTTGCCAACACCCGGAGGACCGACCAGCAAGACGCCTTTGGGAATCTTGCCTCCCAAACGCTGAAATCTTTTGGGGTCTTTTAGGAATTCAATAACTTCCTTTAATTCCTCTTTGGCTTCATCTACGCCGGCTACGTCCTTAAAAGTCGCCTTCTTTGATTCCGAATGAATAATCGGCTTGGCCTTGCCGAAAGACATTATCCGGTTGCCTAATTGCTCTCCCCGGGCAGCCATCATCCACCAGAACAAAATCAGAATTAAAATCGGGCCGAAATAAATTAATAATTGCGTAAATAGAGTCCTGGGCAGCTCTACCTTAAAATCTTCCACATTCTCGCGCAAAAGCTTAAGCAAATCCCGGTCATTCTCGGGAATATTAAGGTAAAACCGGCTACCATCGCTAAACCTCCCCTCCAGGAGATTTTCCCTCTTGATTACCGCTGCGATTCTTTCCGGATTGTTCTTAAGAATGCGGTAGAAATCGCTGTATTTGATTTCCTGAGGAGCGCTGGTGGAAGGAATTTTTATATTGCTTAAAAGATAGAGTACTCCGAAGATAATCAGAATCCAGAGAATCGGAGATTGCCACTGTTTTTTGCTGGTCTTCTTGTTAATCTTTTTCATGATATTATTCTTATGTGAATTTTTGCTAAAAAAGTATTATAAATCCAAATTGTTACAAAAGCAAGAGATTTTAAGATTTGTTGATAACTAAGCTCTTCTTTGATAAATAAAAAGATATTTTTTGTCCTTACGAACTGATACGCCTTGCGGAAGGTCAACGATGGAATTTATTGGGCGGCATAAGATGAGGTCCTCTATCTCTTTAATGTGCTTGAAGCTAAGCCTGCGGGTTGTGCCCTTTATTTGGGATACCGAAAATCTCAAAACCAATCTTAGGATTGCCGCGTGCAATTTTGACAACTTGTTTAAATCAAGCCTCATTCCTGATTTAATTTTACCCAGCTCTTGCGTGCAAGGGCTGGGTCTACCCTTCTTTTTGGCCAAAGCCTTTTTTAATCCCTTAAGAGCTCTTTGTGCGCATTTTTCCAGATAATCATAATCGCAGGCAGCGGTCTGGGCAAGATTTGCCAGGACCTCTTTTATATTCGAATTATAACTCCTGGCTAACTCGGGAATCAGCCGGTTTCTAACGCGGTTGCGAAAATAAACGATGTCCAGGTTAGTCGAATCAATCCGGGGCTTAACCCTCCTCCTCTTCAGATAAGATTCTATTTCCTTTCGGGGAGTTTCAATCAGCGGCCTGATAATAATGAAACTGGCGATTTTGCGCTTGGGCAGGATTGAAGCAAGCCCGTACAAACCGGCACCTCTTATCAAGCGCATAAGAACAGTTTCTGCCTGATCATCCTGAGTATGCCCCAGGGCGATTTTGTGAAAATTTACTCTCCTGGCTACATCAAACAAAAATTTTAATCGCTCCTGCCGGGCAATCTCCTCAATTGAGCCTGTTCTGGCTAACCGTCTTATATTAAGCGCTCCTGAAACGAAAGGCAGGGCTAACCTTTGGGCAAGAGATTCTACAAATTCCCTATCCCGGTAAGAATCCTTTCTTATTTGATGATCAAAATGCGCGACCTGTAAATTAAGCTTAAACTCCTTCTTCAATGAATTCAGAGCAAAAAGGAGTGCCACAGAATCCGGCCCCCCAGAAACCCCTATCACCACTCTATCATTCCTGGTTAACAGATTATATCTATTAATTGTCTCTTTTACCTTCTTTATCAGCGACATTTTTCTATATGTTTGAAGCGAAACTTCAAACAATTTGAAGTTCGGAGGTGAGACCTCCAATAGATTAGATTTGGTGGCGGAGGGCGGATTCGAACCGCCGACCTAACGGGTATGAGCCGTCTGCTCTGCCAGGCTGAGCTACCCCGCCGTCACTCACTAGAGATTATTCTTTACTTGCAAGTAAACTAATAATACTTTTAGGTCTTTCTTTATTTCAGCTGTATTCGTAAGACGTTCGTTCCCCATAGGGGAAACTGCGTTTCCCCTTCTGGCGCTCCCTCGCTTTCGCTCGGTCGCTGTCAACCCCTTCCTTTTAGTTTAACGCTTTCCTTGGGGAGAAAACAATCTTTTCTCCCCAAACCCCTCTTTTTGGGTTCTCGGCAATTAATTATCTATTAAAAACCTTTCTTTATATCCCGCTCCGCGGGATGAATTGCCGAAAACCCGTCATTCGCTAAAACTCGTATCTGCTGCGCAGGATAATTGCCAAAAATCCGTCGTTCGCTATAGATTATTACTTAATCCTTACCACTTACTACTGACTAATTTTAGCATAAAATTGGCAAAAAGCAAACTCTCCAGGAA
>CAYMKG010000011.1:12723-16186 GCA_964391145.1 uncultured Planctomycetales bacterium | reverse complement strand
GCGGACAAGCAAATCTCGACTAATTCTCCCGAATTTCTATCGCCGAACAGAAAATCCTCTTTTATATCCCTCAGAGAATAAAAGCTTGCCTCTACATCAGAAAGAGCCAAATTCTTCCACCGGGAAAAAAGGTAAATATACAGGGGCAACTGGAACGAACCGACCGCCTTTTTTATTTCTTCGCGGCTTGCCAGAATTTCTCTGGTTATGTTTTTCTTCGGCAGGCTGTACCCCCCCGTTTTGTAATCCAGAATTACGATGCTCTTCCTGCCGTCGAGAACGCGCTCATCCACGCGGTCGAGTTTTCCTTTCAAACGCGCCGGCCCGTATTCAGTATCTATCTCGATTTTTCGGGGCTCAACCGGAAATTCCTGCTCCAGGTAAAGTATTTTTATCTTCTCTTCTCTTCTTTCCTCCCGATTTAAAAATGTTTTTAGCTTGTGGTCGATTATCCTGCTCAATAAAAATTGCTCCCCCGTCTGCTGAGGAAAAAATTCCTTCATCTTTTTCTCCTTAAGTTCGAATAAATATCTATGCGCCTCTTGATCTATTGTTACGGTTTTCCCCAGAAACAGAGAATAAAAATCCCGCAGGAGAGAGTGCAATAAATTTCCCACCTCTTGTGCCTCAAATTCTTCGGTAATTTCTTCTTTCTCTCTCAACCTTAAGCAATAATGGAAATAGAAACGAGCCGGGCAGTTTAAATACATATCCAGACTGGACGGAGAAAAAGGGTATTTGTTAAGAAACTCGACAATCTGATGCGTCTTTCTTAAAGAAAATCTTTCCTTGACCGGCATCAGCTTAAATTGAACGCGCTTAATTTTCTCTGGTCCATACAGCCGCTTTTCCTTCTTCTCTTCCTGCCAGATTATCTCCTCCACGAATCTGGACCGAGACTCTCTGTTTCTGGAACAGGTGGCATAAAACAGAAACACATTCTTTGCCGACCCGAGGAGCCTTCGGAAATGGTATCGCATAATCTGTTCTTTTTTATGGTAGTGAGGCAGACCCAAAATTGGGAACACCCCTTCCGGAATAAACGACTCCCCCTTATCTATTTTGGGCAGAATTCCCTCGTTAAGGTCCAAGACAAGCAGATTGCTAAATTTAAGGTTTCGCGTCTCAAGGAGACCTAAAATCTGCAAACCCCGTACCGGCGTGCCGGAGAACGGAATCTTCTCAAAAGAAAGGCTTAGTTTGAGCAATTCAAAATATGCGGCTTTATCCTTGATTGGTTCGTCTTTAAAAAGAGAGTTTCCCAGGCTGTCAAGTATCTCCAGGAAGCGGCTGAAGGTCTCGCCAGAAAAAATATCCGAGTAAACTTTGCTTTTCTCCAAGAGGAAATAAAGAATCTCCTGGGTCGCTCGCACAAAATCAAGAAGAGTCAAGCATTTATTAAAGGCCAGGAGAAATTTTTGATGGATATTTTTTAATTGATTCTGCAAGACTGCCGACTCAATCTGAGCAAGGCCGGAATCACGAATCAGCCTTGAGGCAGCCTGAAAAATTAGAGAATTTTGCTCAATTTCTTCTAATTTTATAAATGGCTTTTTTTGCCAACCCATGCTTCTGTCTATGCCCAGCAACGCCTCTTCAATCTTATGAATTAATATACGGGTTATGTCCGCTCTGAAATTATCATCTGCGATATTTTTAATGTAGGGGTGCATTATAACCTTTAAGTAATCTTTGGTATAGAAGCTGCCGTCGTGCCTGCTCTTCTCCAACAACTGCATAATCATATCAATCAGCGCGTATATCGGGGTGCATTTTAAAGGATAGCCCAAAGAAATATTGTAATCGGTCAACTCGATAGGCAGAGCCTGGTAAAGCAAAGGCATCAGCGCGCCCGGCCGGGGTAAGACCACACAGGTATCTTCAAAGTCCTTTATCTCTGACAAAACTCTCCTAACCGCTTCTATCTGGGAATGTGTATCGAAGCCTTCATGAATTTGAATTTGGGGATAAGTTTCCCCGGAACCGCCATTTCTGCCAGTATAACGACTTTCTGTTTCAATCCTCTCAGGGATTATACCAAAAAATTCCTCTAATTCCTTAAATATTGACCATTTGTCTTCATCCCTCTGCCAGAAGAGAACAGCCAGATCTTGATTAAGAAGGTGCTTGATTATTTTCTTCTCGCAAGCATTAAGAGCAAAAAAGCCAACAAAATAGATTTTTCTGAATTCGTCCAGAGGAATCTTATCTATCGAGTGAGCTACGCGACAATAATTAAAACCCGAAGTGGTAAGGCCATTTTCCTCTAAAAGTTTATGGAACTCTTTGTGTATCTGATTGATGTTCTCAAGCAAATGATTGATATAGTCTGGCAGAGGCAGACCGATTTGGGCATTCTCCTGTAAGTTTAATAATTGCTTTTCGGTAATCAGTTCTTTGTCCAGCTCTTCCAGGACTTGAAAGATTTTGCGCGCCCACAAGAAAAAATGCTCAAACTCCAATTGCTTCTGCCAATCAAGACAGGTTAAATTTAAATTCTGGATAATCTTATAAATCAAGAAGGAGGCATCGATCAGGCTGACCGGCTGACAGCTTCCCCGATGCTTATAGTGTCTGGCGCTCTTCCTGGCAAGATATTGAATAAATTCCTCAATGGAAAAGATCTGGGGAGGGAAGAAAGGCCTTTTAATCCGACCGCCCAAAGCTTTTCTTAAATAAAACTGGGGCCTTTTGCCCGGAAAAATAATTGCGAAGGAAGAAAAATCAGAAGTATTTCCGTTATTCTCTTTTAAAAGAGAGTCGGATAAAAACTCAATTATATCTACGTCAAAATCAACTGTGTATATCTTGCCCCTCACCTAACCACCCACATAATAAACGCGGCTAAGACCAGAATCACCAACAATGTCACCCAGATATTCTTTTTTCCCGCAGGAAGCGGTTCCCCGCAATAAAGGCAAAACAGGCTATCAGCAGGGATGGGTTTGCCGCAATGAGGACAAATTTTTTTATCTTGAGAATGCTCTTCTGGCAATTCATTCTCTGCTTTAAAATCAAAATAATCGTTGTTATCAATATACATCATTCGCCGATAATTTTGATTAATACTCGCTTTCTGCGCTGGCCGTCGAATTCTCCGTAGAAAATCTGCTCCCAGGGCCCGAAGTCAAGCTTCCCTTCGGTTACCGCTACCACAACCTCCCGACCCATAATTGTTCTCTTAAGGTGGGCATGGGCATTATCTTCTCCCGTCAAGTTATGTTTATACCTCCTTACATCGACGGGCGCTAAATTCTCAAGCCAAATCTTAAAGTCCTCATGCAGGCCTTCTTCGTCGTCATTAATAAAGACGCTTGAGGTTATGTGCATAGCATTAACCAAACAAAGCCCTTCTTTTATCTTGCTCTCTCTCAATGCCTTTTCTACCTCCGGGGTAATGTTAATTAACTCCAGCTTGTTTGGGGTATTAAACCATAGATATTTTCTATATGACCTCATCTTA
>CAYMKG010000011.1:8123-12623 GCA_964391145.1 uncultured Planctomycetales bacterium | reverse complement strand
TGCAAAACCACCCTTCTCTGCCGCGACCTCGTGTCAAATTCTGCTAATACGACCTGCTGCCATGTGCCTAAAATAAGTCTGCCGGAATTAAAGGGTATTACCAGAGAGGGGCCTTGTAAAGCAGCGCGCAAGTGACTGAAACCATTAGCATCGCCCCAGGTTTCGTCATGAGCATAGGATTTGGTTGAAGAAACGAGTTTCTCGTATAGCTCTTTGACATCCGAAATTAAACCAGGCTCGTATTCAAAAGTAGTTATGGCAGCGGTTGAGCCGACTACAAATACAGTTACCGAACCCTCATTAAGACCGGTCTCTTGCAGATTCTTCTGAATCTCATCGGTAATATTTATTAAATCTCCTGTTCCTCTGGTTCTTAGATTTAACTGTTTGGTAATAACCTTCATTTTCCCGACTCCTTTCAAAGGGTATCCCTAAAAAATGACTGGATGCGTCTCTTTTGTATCGAAATAAATCAGCCAGCCCTCGCATAATCTATCCGGATAGAGCTCCTTTACCAAACCGAGGTATTCCCTGACCTGGTCTTGATGCTGCTGTTGATATTCTTCTCCGGTCTTATAATCAATAACCATAACTTTATCTTTAGCAACCAGCAGGCGGTCAATCCGCTTAAGATTGCCCTGGCGATCAACTATTTCTTTCTCATTAAATGAGTCGAATTCGGGATTGAAGAAACTCTGGATTTTTGTATCTCTGAAAAAATCAATAAGTTGCCCGATTATTTCTTCAGAATAGGGGTGATTGAATAAACGGCAGGCATCTTTGATATTCTGAATATATGAATGCGTATTCTCAAGAAAATCAAAGGGATCAATCTCTGCCAGAAGGTAATGAAGAACATCTCCGCGCTTGGCCAAAAATCTTCTCTCCTCTGAGAGGATTTGCTCCGTGGACATCAGCTGGTCTTTAAGTATACTTTTAAATAATTCCTGTGGCAAAATTCTGGCTGGTTTAATCTTCTTTTTATCTGTTTGAAGTTTCGCTTCCCACAAAGGAGGCGCTCTTCTGGAAACCGACCTCCTGCCAAACTCCTTCAGATTCTTATCCTGATTGCGGCTGAGTAATAAGGAAATCAGGGGGTTGGTGTTCCGGTTAATTTTTCTGGGCAAATATATATAAAGCTCACTGGCGGCGCGAGTACACCCAACATAAAAACAGTTCAACTCATCCAGAAGTGCCTGAAAATACTCTCTCTGGTAAATCGGGGCTAACTTTGAATGCCTCTGGCAAATCTCTTTTTGCAAATATAAAAGATAAAGTCCCTCGGGAGTTTCGTGGACAATCTTGGGAGCCTCAAAAGCAACTTCGCCAACCTTTACCTCTAATGCCGCGTAGGGCAAAATTACCACGGGGGAGGACAACCCTTTGGCCTTATGAATGGTAAGTATCTTAATCGCATCCAAACCCAGAGGCAGCTGAACGAAAAGCTCTTCCTCTTCAGCATTCTCAAACCACTCCAGAAAATCCGGAAGGGAATTCTTGCCCTGCTCCTGTAAGTCGTTTAATATCTCAAGAAGGCGCTGGGTGAATCCGGTAAGGTGAGGAAAATTCTCTTCAATGTTAAATTTAATTAAGATGGTTTGGGCTAAATCATAAACAGGAAGAAATCCTACGGCATTGAATAGATAATGTAAAAATTCCTCCCAGATGGAAGGATATGCCGAGCGAAACCGGGTATATAAAACCCCCTCTTCTTCATTAATCCTTAAATTTTCCAGCCATAGCCGAATTTCCTCGGGATTCAACCGGGTTGCCCTGGTAAAAACATCTCCTAAAATGAAGTCAGCAAAGCAAAGATTATCAATCGGTGAATTCAAGAATTTAAGCAGGGAGATTATCTGTCGGATAAGGTAATTTTGGCGGACGCTCACCGTGCGGGCAGCGCAAACAGGAAACCCCTGCTCCAGGAGAAAACAGGCTATCCTCTGCGCGTCTTGATTATCCCGCACCAGAATTAAAATATCCCGATAATCGAATCTCTCCTTCAGTTGAAGGATATTCTGCTTTAACAAGGCATTTAAGCGCTCCTGGGCCTGTTGTTTGTTATCGCCGTCAATTACCTCTATCCTTACATAGCCGTTCTGCCTGTCCTCTCCCGCAGGCTTCTGTTGACTGTCTTTAAAAACATCCAGAATCCTCTGCCGGTATTCGCTGCTTAGCCTGGTTGAGTCGGTTAGGAATCTCTTTAAATTTTCCTGACTGAATATAGAATTATTGAAATTCACGATTTCCCTTTGGGAGCGATAATTACAAAGCAAGACCTTGTGGTAAATTTTAGCCACCCGGTTGCTGAACCGCGCTTTGATTAAATCAAACAGCTCTACCTCTCCGCCGCGGAAGCGATAGATGGCCTGCTTTTTATCGCCGACATAGAACAAAGAGCCGCCCTTTGAGAGCGCATCCTCTACCAAAGCCTGGATATTCTCCCACTGCAAAATGCTGGTATCCTGGAACTCGTCAATAAGATAATGGTAAAGCACCAGGGATAACTTATAATAAATCTCGGCCGGCAAGATGCCTTCGCTGGTTAAAAATTGCCTGGCTTTTTTATTTAACTCATCGAGGAAAACAATTCTCTTCTCCTCCTTAAAATCCTCAAAACGTTGGCGAAATTTGCTGAAGACCTTAAGATAAGAACTGTATCTGAGCAAAGCAAAAGCATAGACATAATCGCGGTATTGGCTCATAAACTGATTCCAGCTCCCGATTAACTTCGAATCCGGCTGGGCGGCGTTTTTATTCAATACGCCTTTGCCGGGTGAAAGGGATCTATCTACGTAGCGGCTAAGGCTTTTTAGAAAAGCCGGCCCAGAGTTTTCTAACGACGAGGATAAACCTCTGATGAAATGCTGGTTGACTTTTGTCTGTTTGGTTAAGGATAAAAGGAATTCCCTAAGCCGTTGCTTAAGTTTCTCTTCTTCCTTACTCAAATCCAGATCTTGGTTAATATCTTCAAAGAGTTTGGCCCGAGCGTTTTCTTCCCGATAAAATCTGATTAGAAGACTCAGTAAAATCCTTTTGGGATACCAATGCCTTTGCCCTTCGACGATAAGAAAATGATTTAAAAATCCTGCAAAAAGGCGGCTGATCTCAGGGTCGCGAATTATCTCATCCAAAAAATCATCCAGAACATATTCTAAGTAAAGCCTCGGCTGGGATATGATTTCGTAATCGGGGGGGAGTTTAAGCTCCAGGCTTGAGGCAATCAGGAGGCTATGTACAAAGCTGTCGATTGTGCGCACGGCAAAATCAGAGTAATTTTGAATAATCTCGTCTACAATCTGCAAAGCCCTGGGCGATTTTTTCTCTTTGCCAAGCGATTTGGCCTTAAGCATTTTTAATATTTCCTGCCTCATCTGGCCGGCTGCTTCGTTGGTAAAGGTAATCGCTATGAGATTGCGGAAATTAAACGTAACGGCGCGCTTATCGGAGTAATGAAGCAGAAAGTCCACATATCGCTCAGCCAGCCTTCTTGTTTTTCCGCAGCCCGCGGATGCTTCGTAAACAAAGATGTGAGGAAATTCCAGCCTCATGGTGAATTTTTCTCTATATCTTTGGCATCGGCTTCCAGGCCGGGGATACGGGAAAGCGTCCCTTTCATTGTGGCGAGGTGGTCGCGGAATTCGTCTGAGACATTCTTGAGCATAGAGGTTGCCCTATCAAGGCTGTTCTTTAGAAGCAAGCTCATCTCATCCACCCTTTTTTCCAGGCCGGCCACCTGGGTAAGAAATTTGCGTATATCCGCGGAGTGAGTCTGAAACTGAATAAGATATAAACGATAAAAGGCCAGGAGAAAGGCAACCAGAATAGAATAGGGAAGGATAATAACCCTATACTGCTGATAGGCGGAAGATAAGATTGTCGCGCAGTAGCCGTAAGCAGCGTCAGGAATAGCGCAGAGGGCTATGTCGGTAGTGACGTCGGGGTTTATGTATCCGGAGACCTCTTTAACCCTTGTTCGAATTTCCCTTTCTACTTCCTGGCGTGCATGTTCAACGTCATCGGGCCCATACTTGCCTGTTGCACTTAGTATTTCTGCGGGAAACTTCACGTCTATCGGCAGCCTTTTTTGATCGGGAAGAATAAGGGCAAACTCAACTTCCTTGCCGCGATTAGGCGAAAAGCGCGACTCCATCATCTGAGGCGGAAATTTACTTAGCTGCTCAAAGACGATTGATTCTGCGGCTCTGCCTTTAGCCTGAGTGCCGGCAATAATGCGCTCCAGATTCTCCAGCCTTCTCCAACCGGCCTCCTCCTGTGTTTTCCTTGCATGGTAATCCGATTCTATTCTTAACAGTGCCTCTTGCGCTTTCTCCAAGTTTTGCTTTAGCTCTGTTTGTGTCTGCAACTCCTGCCCGATGTCGGATTTCACCTTCTCAAAGCCAACTCGCAAATCCATCAGCGTATTGGCTAGATTTTGATTATTGTTAATTGCTCCGTCAACGGCTGTTTTGAGGTTAGCAAGTTTGCTTCCGAAGACAA
>CAYMKG010000011.1:5907-8023 GCA_964391145.1 uncultured Planctomycetales bacterium | reverse complement strand
GCTGACTCAGGCAGTAGGGTTTCGGCTAAAAGCTCGGCTCGATGCAGAGAATCTTATGAGCCTTCCAACCCTTCAGCCCTCCCTGCAAAAAGGAAAGATTGGTTAGATATTTCAACTTGCACCAGGTAAGAAATTGGCTTTGCGGTTCCATTGAAATGTTCCACTTCACGTATTGGAAGACAAAAAACACAAACAGAATCAGAAATATCCAGGTAAATATTCCCCAGGAGAAAATCAGTCCGATAAGAAACAGCAAGCCAAATATATGTATCAAATGAAAGTTTCCTAAATAAATAAAACCCTTAAGCGGCAGGGGGAGCATAAAGCTTGGTTTTGCCTCCAGGAACTGAAGAATTATCTCTAATCCGTTTTTATTTACATATTTGTCAATCAAGGGAGCGTGTGCCTGACCGTAGGTCATCCAGACCTTCCTCAAGGATTTCAGGTCTGCGCGGTGCATGTGTTTAACCTCTGCCTTAGGGGCGAAATAGAATTTCCATCCCCCCTTGCGGTGTTGAAAACTCAAGTCCATATCCTCTCCGGTGGGTTTATCCCAAAATTTGATTCCCAGCTCTTTAATCGCCGCTGCCCGATAAGCAACATTGCATGTTCCAAAGAAATAGGCTTTGTGGCCTCCAATATCTGAAGGCCGAGGCTCCTTGGGAAAATCGGGAAAGTAGCCTTCCTTGATAAACCCATATCGGGGAGAAACCATATTAAAGCGGAAGTGTTGACACCAGGCTTCCACGAGATTTTTGGGGTCAACTTTTAATGTGTACACCTCTCCTCCTACCGCGGCAATCTTCGGGTCCTTATGAAAGTGCCTCAACATTTCCCTGATCCACCCCTTACAAGGCGCGCAGTCGGCATCGGTAAAAAAGAAATATTCGCCTTTAGCGACCTCAAGAGCCCGGTTGCGGGCATAGCCCGGAGAAGGGCAATTGGGTATCTGCACAAGTTTGATGAAAGGATAATCCTTCTGCCATCCTTTGATAATCTCGACCGTTTTATCACTCGAGCCTCCGTCAGCAAAAATAATTTCCCAGAGTTCTCGAGGGTAATCTACATTTAGCAAATACTCAAATGTCTTTACAATGGTTCTCTCAAAGTTCCTCACCGGGATAATGATTGAGACAAAAGGTTCCTTATTCATTAATTTCGTCCTTTATTATTTTCTCTAATCTTCAATGCCGAGAACTCTGAATAAGTCTTTAGCCCTATACTCTTATATACATAACCAACGCCAGCATCAAAACCGTGATGACTAAAAGAGTTACCCCTAAGACTATCCTTGCCTTTGTCTTTAATATCTTCTCCGGCTCCACAGTGGGGAATAATCTATCCATAATCTTAGCTGTTTTCATAAAAGCCTTCGGTCCGAAAAGAAAAACCAGCGCGACTAACAAACCAATCACATTGCAGATTATGCTTATATTTCTTAGAAAAATCAACCATCCCGTCTCGGTCATATCCCGCCTCCTTTTAATAAGAATTTACCATTTAATTATCCTTGAATCAAACACCGGGCCTTCTCTGCAGGCGGCCTGATAACCTCTGTGGGTGTTAATCATACACCCCAGACATACGCCTAAACCACAAGCCATATATTCCTCTAAAGAAACCTGCGTCGGTATGTGGTATTGTTTGGAAACTATGCTGATTTCTTTAAGCATCGGCTTTGGACCGCAGGCGTATATAGTTGATAGTTGATAATTGATAGTTGATAGTAAATTCTTTAGCAAGTCTGTGACTCTGCCTTTAAAGCCGGCTGAGCCGTCTTCTGTGGCTATTTTAACACTACAACCCAGTTTTGCAAACTCTTTTTCAGATAAAATTTCTTTTTTTGTATTTGCGCCAATAAATACCTGGATGCTGGATGCTGGATGCTGGATGCTTATCTTTTCTGCTAAGAATAATAAAGGAGCAATCCCCATCCCGCCGCCCACGAGTATCGAGTATTGAGAATTGAAAATTGAAAATCCGTTTCCCAAGGGGCCCAAGACATCCAGATATTCATCCGGTCTTTTCTCCGATAAAATTTTTGTGCCTACGCCTACCACTTCATAGAGAACCTCTATACAGTTTGCTCTAAGATTTTCTTTTCGACTATGGACTA
>CAYMKG010000011.1:0-5807 GCA_964391145.1 uncultured Planctomycetales bacterium | reverse complement strand
CGCCTCAAAAGCGGCTGATAGCTTTCCGAGAGGCGCAACATTACAAACTGGCCCGGCTGAGCAGCGCAAGCCACGTATGGGCAAGATAACACTATCTTATAATATTTTGGTGCCACATTAATATTTTTGATAACCTTTGCTTTTAATTGAAATATGCGATTTGCCATTTGCGATATGCTATTTTTGGCACTTTGGACAGAAATAAGTCCCTCGGCTTCCCAGGGTAATTCTCTTTATCGGAGTCTTACAAACAAAACACGCCTGCCCTTCTCGGCCATAGACCTTATGATACTTAATATAATCTCCGGGTTTGCCAGATAACTGCAGGTATTGATCTATTGAAGAGCCTTTATACTTTATTGCCTCATTTAATACAGCGGTTATTTCTTTAAAAAGCAACTCCTTTTCTCTTTCCGATAAAGAAGAGGCGGGCCTTGCCGGATGAATCTTCGCTCTGAACAAGGCTTCTGCGGCGTAGAGATTCCCTATGCCTGCAATAAAAGTCTGGTCCATTAATAAAGGCTTTATTTTGGTATTTTTATTGGCGAGCATCTGTCTAAATTTATCTACATTCAAGTCAAACGGTTCGGGCCCTAATTCCTTAACAAACTTAAGAGATGCCCAATCATTAACCAGGCGCAGCTCACCCAGGAGGCGCCTGTCATTAAAATCCAGCCATTTATTATCCGATAATCTAAAGCTTACCCTGCTCTGTTGGGCGTCTCCGGGATATATAAGCTGTCCGGTCATTTTAAGATGTATAGTTAGGGATTTACCCGAGGATAGCTCTAAAATTAGAAGCTTGCCTTTGCGCAAAACATTTTTTATCGTAGCGTTTTTTAGTCCTTTTAAAAAAGCTTCTTTCTTAGGCTCCTTGATAACCCTGGAGTTATTAATTTTAACCTCAATAATCTTTTTACCCAAAACCGCTCTTTCTAATTCTCTCTTGATTGTCTCAATTTCTGGTAGCTCCGGCATAACCTCGCCCCCTTTGTTCACCCGGAGTGTGTTTATAATAATCCTGCAGCGCCTTCACCTTTATTTCTTTTTTAATAAAAGCTTGCATCCCTTCAGCCAGGGCCTGAGCCGCCGCTATGGTAGTAGTGTAAGGTATATTATAGAGAATTACCTGAGAACGAATCTTCACTTCATCAACCCGGGGAATCCTTCCTGAAGGAGTATTAATCACCAGCTGAATCTTGCCGTCCTTCATTAAATCCAGAACATTCGGCCTGCCTTCAGCGAGCTTCGGCAACGACTCTGCCTTAATGCCATTTTTATTTAAAACCGCTGCTGTCCCCGAAGTAGCATACAGCCTGAATCCTAAGCCAACAAGCTTTTTGGCAATTGGAATTATTTTTTCCTTATCCCGGTCGCAAACAGAAACAAACACGCTTCCTTCCCTGGGAAGGTTGGCTCCGGCAGCGATTTGACTCTTAATATAAGCCCGGCTGGTATCCATGTCAATTCCCATTACCTCTCCGGTAGATTTCATCTCCGGACCTAAAATAATATCTACACCGGGGAAGCGATTAAAGGGAAAAACGGATTCTTTTACGCAAACGTGTTTAGGTATTATTTCCCTGGTAAATCCCAGCTTCTTAAGAGACTCACCCAACATCACCTTGGTAGCTAATTTTGCCAGAGGCACACCGATGGCTTTGGAAATAAACGGGATAGTGCGCGAGGCCCGAGGATTAACCTCTAAGACATAAACCGAATTGTCCTTAATAGCATACTGTACATTCATTAAACCTACAACACCCAATTCCTTAGCCATCTGGTATGTATCGCGGCGAATTCTATTAAGAATAACCTTAGATAGACTATGGGCTGGCAAGACCATAGCCGAATCTCCGGAGTGGACTCCTGCCTGCTCAATATGTTCCATAATCCCGCCGATTACAAAACGCCTCCCATCCCCAATCAAGTCAACATCTACCTCGATTGCGTCCTCTAAAAATTTATCAATAAGCACAGGGTGCTCTCCGGAAACCTCAGTTGCCTGTTCAATATACCTCTTTAGGGTCTGCTCGTCATAAACAATCTCCATTGCCCGGCCGCCTAAAACATAAGAAGGCCGCACCAAAACCGGATAGCCGATTTTGAGGGCAATCTCTTTGGCCTGTTTAAAATTAAAGGCGGTGCCGTTTGGCGGCTGGCGCAAGCCTAATTTATACAGCATCTGCTTGAAGCGCTCTCTATCCTCGGCTATGTCGATGTTTTCAGGGTCTGTTCCAAGGATATGGACGCCTGCATCGCGCAAGGGTATAGCCAGATTAAGCGGGGTCTGTCCTCCGAATTGAACGATTACTCCGACCGGCTTCTCCCGCTCAATGATGTTTAAAACATCCTCACTGGTTAAAGGCTCAAAATAAAGCCGGTCCGAGGTATCATAATCGGTTGATACTGTCTCGGGATTACAATTAACCATTATGCTTTCGATTTCTTCTTCGGCAAGAGCATAGGCGGCGTGACAGCAACAATAATCAAATTCTATTCCCTGGCCAATGCGGTTTGGCCCGCCACCCAGGATAACGACTTTTTTCTTTTTGCTTAACCGTATCTCTTCTTCGGTTTCGTAAGTAGAGTAAAAGTAAGGTTTGCGGCTAGACACTTCTCCTGCGCAGGTATCAACAAGTTTATATACGGGTGTGGTCTTGAATCTTTTTCTTAAGCGGCGCACTTGAATCTCCTTCGTTCCGAGAAGATAAGCAAGCTGTCGGTCAGAGAAGCCATTTTCTTTTGCCTTTCTTAACAACTCGGCTGATAACCGACTTAGCGTGCCTGCAGATTTAATCTCATCCTCGATTTTAATAATCCTCTTCATATTGTCTAAAAACCAGGGGTCAATAAAGGATAGCTTGTAAATTTCATCAATGCTTATCCCGGCTCTGAGTGCATAGCGGATGTAGAATAACCGTTCGTCATTGGGAACACGCAACTTATCTCTTATCTTAGTAAGCAAACCGTTGTCTGGGCCCCTGAGCATCTCTTCAGTAATCTTATCCTTTCCATCCGCCCCCAGACCAAACCTGCCGATTTCTGTTGAGCGTATTCCCTTTTGCAAGGCCTCATTAAAATTCCTGCCTATCGACATTGCCTCACCCACTGCTTTCATTGAGGTGTTAATAACCCGCGATGTTGCGGGAAATTTTTCAAAGGTAAACCGGCAAATCTTAAACACGCAATAATCGACGGTCGGCTCAAAAAATGCTGTGGTCTTGCCGGTGATTTGATTCATAACTTCCGGCAAGGTTAAGCCGACTGCTAATTTCGTTGCCACCCGGGCAATTGGAAATCCAGTAGCCTTTGAGGCCAAAGCGGAGCTGCGCGACAATCGTGGATTAACCTCAATAATTACTATCTTTCCGTTGTCCGGATTCTGAGCAAATTGGATATTCGCCCCTCCGCCTGTTACTCCGATTTTGGTAATAATACGGTGACAGAGATTAACAAAGTTTGTATATTCCTCAAAGGTTAAGGTCTGCGCCGGCGCAACAACAATACTATCTCCGGTATGCACTCCCATAGGGTCAACATTCTCCATCGAGGTAACGATAATAACATTGCCCACCCTGTCCCGCATTACCTCAAACTCAATTTCCTTCCACCCCAAAACAGATTGCTCAACCAGAACCTGATGCACCGGGCTGGTTTCCAATCCCTTTTCTAAGAATCTTACCAGTTCCTCCTTATTGTACGCTATTGAGCCTCCGCTTCCTCCCAAACAATAAGCCGGTCGCAGGATTAACGGAAAGCCAATCTCCAGGCCAATGCGTATCCCTTCTTCTGTACTGCGGGCGATTCCGCTTTTGGGCACATCTATTCCAATCTCCTGCATTGCCTTTTTAAAAAGCTCTCTATCTTCTGCGCGGGCAATAGCTTCAACGGAAGCTCCAATTGACTCAACCCCATATTTCTTTAAAATCCCCTGTTTCATTAAAAAGAAAGCCAGATTCAATCCCGTCTGCCCTCCCAAAGTCGGTAAAATAGCGTCTGGTCGCTCCTTTTTTATAATCTTCGTAACGCAATCCACGGTCAGCGGCTCGATATACGTTCGGTCAGCCATTCGCGGGTCGGTCATGATTGTAGCGGGATTGGAATTAATCAGAATGGTAGAATATCCTTCTTCTTTTAGCGCCTTGCACGCCTGAGAGCCGGAATAATCAAACTCACATGCCTGGCCGATTATTATCGGCCCTGAGCCAATCATTAAAACTCTGTTTATATCTCTTCGTTTAGGCATTAATCCCTGCCTTTCGCTCGGAAGCCCAGGTATTAAGATTGTCTTAGCCAGGGTCTTATAGTTCTATCAAATACAGGATGCACTTCCTCCAATCCCGGACTTAGCGGATAATACTGAACTCCCAATATTTTTAGCTTTCTGCTTTCGAACTCCTCAATACTATTATCGTTTAAATTATAAGCCGTGACCTCTATATCTTTATGCTTATTCAGGGATTTTGTGTCGATTACATAAGAATGATTCTGAACGGTAATATTGCCCTTTAAGGAGCCGGGCGATTTTAGCGGATAATTCAGGCCGTGATGGCCGATATGCATCCTCTTTACCCCCGCGCCTAAGCTTTGTGCCAAAACCTGCGCTCCGGTAGAAATACCTAAAATGGGAATCTTCCCTAATAGCTCCTTAACAGTTGAAGCAGCTGCGCTCAACCCGCTACTCTCTTCCGGGCCATTGGAAATAATCAACACCTTTGGTTTTAATTTTAAAATATCCTCTGCTTTAGTATCGAACGGAACAAGAGCAATATTAAGCTCTAAATTCTCAAGTTCTTTTAAGATGTTCCTGCTAATACCTAAATCTATAACCACAACTCTCGGCCCGCTTCTTTTGCCTAAATATTTAACCTCCCTTACCGAAGTCTTCTTAAGCCAATTCCGATGTATCACATTTCCCTTGTTCTGCTTAATATGCCTTAACAGCCGCTTTGGGTCAAAAACCGAACCGGAAACCGCACCCATCATTTCTCCTCTCTGCCTTAAATGAACTGCTAAGGTGCGCGTATCAATACCGTAGATAATGGGCAACCTGTGTCTTTTTGCCCATCTATCCAGGCTTTCCTGCGCCTGCCAGTTAGAAAAGATAACTGATTTTTCTTTAATAATCAATGCGCAAGGCCATACTCTATCTGACTCGTTAAATTTTGCTGCCACTCCGTAATTGCCGATTAAAGGATATGTCAGCACAAGTATCCTGCCCGCATTTGCGGTATCGGTAATTGCCTCCTGGTAACCGACTACGCGAGTATCAAAATTAACTCTTCCGACCTTTGTGGATATGCGCGAATTTGTTTCTCCAACAAAGCTACGGCCGCTCTCAAGCACTAATATTGCCTTCATTTGACTTGCTCCTGTTAGGTTCTTTTTGACTAAGAATCTCCCAAAATCTTTTCAATCTCCTTTATTGCATTCTCAACCGTCTCCGTTTTAATTACGCCGGGTATATCCCAGGATTTTAAACTGATTACAGGAATTCCAAATTGCAGACAATAGGCAATCTCAGAAAGCGTCCCGGATTCACCAGGCAGTGCCACAACCGCATCGGCGCTTTTTACCACCAGCACATTTCTGGCTAAACCTAATCCGGTTGGAATAACTATATCCACATACTCGTTAGCAGCGTTTTTGTCGTAACCCGGTATAATACCTAAAGTTAAACCTCCCTGAGCCTTGAAACCCTTACAAACAGCCTCCATTGTTCCACCTAAACCGCCTGTTATTAAAATATCTGCCACTTTTGCCAAATTTTTACCTAAATTTTGGGCTAATTGCTCCACTTCTTT
>CAYMKG010000010.1:0-16220 GCA_964391145.1 uncultured Planctomycetales bacterium | reverse complement strand
GACGGTTACTTGCCGATGGAGCAAGTCTTGCTGCTTCAAGAATATTATTAAGCTTCTCTTCCTCAACCGCACGATCCAGATAACTGCGCACGCTACACCTTCTCCTAATCGCCTCCATAACATCCATCTTAATCATCCCTCCTTGGTCTTCTACTTACTCTGGTATCCTCGTTTCTATCTTTACTCCTTTTCATTGGAGAAAATATTCAAAAGGAACCAAATAAATATTATCTTTTACCTTTAATAACTCTTTGCCTCTGTACAAAACTATTCCCCAGGGACTTGAGGTCTTTAAGTCTTTAAGAAAGATCTGCATGCTTACTAAACTTTTAACCTCAACCTTCTCTCTCCACTTCAGCTCTATGGGGATTAACTGACCACTTCTCTCTATTACAAAATCAATCTCAGCGCCTGCTGAAGTGCGCCAATAAAACAATTTAGCTTGTGGCTCATATGTCGAAAGGCACGTCTTTAACTCAATGGCAATCTTATTCTCCGCAAAAAAGGAATCTCTGCCTAATCTGCAGGCATCCTGCCAACTATTTAAACCTTGAAGATGCATTGCCAAGCCCGTATCATTCCACATTAGCTTTGGGGCTTTGATTAGGCGCTTTCCTATATTCTTATAATACGGCTCGATAAGAAAGATTTGAAAAGTAGCCAGAAGCAGGTCAAAAAAGTGCCCTGCGGTTGTATAGGGAACTCCGCAATCCCTGGCTAAACCAGAGCGATTTAATATCTGGGCAGAACGATAAGCAAGCAATGACAGAAATTTTTGATATTCGTATAACCTTTGTATCCTTGATAAATCCCGCACATCCCTTTCCAAATAGGTTCTGACATATCCCTTAAACCAACCCTGCCTTGCTTGATTATTATCCTCAAGATAGGCAGGAGGGAACCCCCCTCTGAAGATATATTTCTCTAAAGGCAATGCTTTAGGCTTAATGCTATTTAGTATTTCCCAGCACTTTTTAGCACTCTTGGCAGAAATAATATCAATTAACTTGGGCTTGGACAGTGTTGAGGAATAAGACTCCAGTATAGTAAGCGGCGACATCTCAATAAAAGCCACTCTTCCTGCTAACGTCTCAGAAAGGGCAGGCAGCATCGTAATATTAGCTGAGCCGGTAATAATAAATTGCCCGGGCGTTCTTTTCTGGTCAACTATTCGCTTTATTGCAGAAAAAAGCTCCGGACACTTCTGCGCCTCATCAATAGTTAAGCGTTTATCCTGGCTGAGAAAAGAAAAAGGCTCTTGTTTAGCCAACAATCCAATAGATGGGTCATCCAGGGTAAGGAATCTTCGCCTTTCCTTCAGCAGATCTCTGACCAATGTAGTCTTGCCTACCTGTCGCGCCCCAATTACTGCTGTAACAGGAAATTTCTTAAGGAACCCCTCTAATGTACCAACTTGTAATCTTTTTATCAACTTTTTCATACCTTGTATTTTAACTTAATAAAGGTTAATTTGCAAGTCAAATTATTTCCTGAACAGTCCTTCAAATGAAAAAATGGAAAAAACAAGAATGGGGACGTTTCTATTTTTCTGCCTTTTTTGGCCTCCCTCTCTTTAGTGCTATGCTCCTTATTCCGTAATATTCCTGTAATCTTCTTATAAACGACTCACTGCCAATGAATAACTGCTTTGAAAACCTTTCCGTACTTATTATACTGCTGGCTACTGCAAATTCAATATATTGCTTCCTTCGGTAACGTCAAGTAAAAAGTGTGTAATTGCATTTTTTGTTGTTAGCGTTAAACTGGCTAAATTTTTTTAAAGTGTGCTCCTTCCAATGGTTATTTAGGTGATTGAAGATACAATAGATTATCCGATCACAGCTTGCCTCATTGCTAAAGCAATTCATGGCTCGGGTTCTGCGCCTTACCTCACGGAATGAGCGCTCAATAACATTGGTGGTTCTTACCTTTATCCTGTGCTCTTCAGGGCAAGTAAAGCAGGAATAAAAGGTATTGGTATTCATCAAGTAAGTGCCTATTTTGATATTCCCTCACCTTTGTATCTATAACCTTGGTTACATTAGAAACAGTAGTAGCTGAAATCGGTGCATCCAGAAGACAGGATAAGGCTTCACCTACACGCCTGGTTGAGACACCAGCTAAGAAAACATCCCTCAATGCTTGATCTACAGCTTGCTGCCTTCTCTGGTAGTTCTTAAAAACTTTGGTTCTAAATTTGGTCTTTCTAAGGCGAGGAACTCTTATATCATCTATCCAGCCGTGTTTAGTTAAGAAGTCACGATACCTATAGCCATTGCGATAGTCTATTCGCTCCTGTGACTTCTTATGCCATTCGGCTCCTGTATAGACAGTTATTTCTTCTTCCATAGTTACTTCTATTAAAGTCTTGAGTAGAGAATTGAAAAACTTATCTGTATCTCTCCAGAACTCATCTTCATAATTTCCTTTGACTTCCTGCCACCACTCTGCTATCCTTTGAGATGGAGATAGCAGCCTGAGATAGCTTGTGTCTAACATAGGGTGTACCTCCTTTCTTGGTTTTGATCCCAAATCTCTGGGATCGTTTGGTTGATAATATACACAACCAAGAAGGATACACCCTTTTTATTTTACGGTCAAAATAGCTTGTGGCGGGTTTTGGTCTTATTAAAGAGCCAAAAAGCCACCTGCAACCTTGATATTACACACTTTAAATTATATTACCTTTTGATGAAGGTCATAAGTTTTGCCTAACTTGACGATCTGAATCAGGAGCCCCCCGGCTGAATATTTAATCCTAATGAGGGTTTTGGCTTTTCTGCTTCCCGAGGAGCCTCTTGTTGTTGAGCAAAGAGATGATTATTTAAGAATAAAAACATTATTAATCCTAAAAGAATTTTAGTTCTCATTTAGTTACTCCGTGTCCTGATTCCTTTTTCTCTTGCAAAATTATGTCTATTTTTTTCTGGACATAAGAGCTGATTTTAGAATTGGGTATCTTCTTTGCCCACTCTTTTGCTTTCTTGAAACTAAATGTTTTTGGGAAATGCAACTCAGGAAAGTAGCCAAATTGTTTTTTCTTGCAGGAAGAAAGATATAAACTGTCAACCAATGCCTTTTCTGGCTCTGCTATCAGAAAACTGCCTGTTCCCTTATACCACCCAAACCCAGCAAAAAACAAGGGTGTTATTCTATGGACGCGGAAGGTTCCGATTTTAGTATGAATTATCTTTGTATGCGCTGTTGAGGCAAGGTTAATCACCTGAGGAATCTGTTCGATTATTCCATACAAATGTAACGCACTTATAAAAGAAACGTAAGCGCGATGCTTAGCAAATAAAAAGGGAATTACAGAATAAGGGCTCAGGCGTTCATTACCGGCTTCCGCCCAGATACCCCGATATATCTTAAAAATCAATCCTTGTCTCTGGAGAAAATTAAGTGCCTGGGTTGTAGCTGAAAGGGATTTTCCAGAAAGCGAGGCTAATTCATACGTTGTAAACACCGGCCGATGCAACTGTTTTATAGATAAAAGAATAGGCTGCTTAGGCATGTTGTCTGTTTAGTTCATTAATAAAATTAACCGCCTTTAATTTGATTTCATCCCATAGAGTTGATGAATTATACACAGCTTGGTCTTCAGCAGATAAGTAAGAAATCACTGTATCCCGGAATTGCTCAAAACTAATCTCAAACACATTTTCGTAGGCTTTGGTTAATTTAGCACTGTTTGTCTTAATCTCATTTGCCTTGGAAGGTTGAAACTGAGAGCTTAAAATATACAAATCAAAAATATCCCTTGCCTGAATCACCGACCTTGTAGCAAGGGCTTCTATTTTCTGTATAATTGCAGATTGAATATTATAGTGCGCAACCATTAAAGGTAACAACTTGTATGCGCGCAAAATAATATCTGAAACCGGCTGGACAACGACCTCTCCCTTAAATCCCCGGCGTGAGAATTCAACCTTGGTAAAGAGGTCTTCACCCGAAGGAGTTATTAAATGAATTTTGAAACGCTGAGTTGTCTGGGTTTGCTTTGCGCGCGCAATATCTGGTGGCAGAACCTGCTCCACACCAAACGGCTTAAGCGAATCTTGAAAAGATACATTCTCTAATATTTTCATAACTGTATCTTTAAGCCGGACTACCTCTATGCCGGATATATCTAAATCCATATCTTCTGAATAGCGGCAGCTCTTAAAGAAAAAACGTAGATTTACTCCCCCTTTAAGGGCATAATATTTTAGCTTTATTTCTCTTGCCAACCATCTTAAAAATTCTAAGTGAAAAATCTCTCTTAACTGTAATGGACTATATATAACCCCATCCATAATAATGTATTATAGTTTAGTTATAACTAAATTGCAATACATATTTCTGATTGATATGGAGAGTACAGGCACAAGGTATCCACCTTAGGAGATTAGTTTATTTAACAAAGGAAGAGTTTCAGTTTTTAAGGTCTTTAAGGGAAAGATTTTTAAAAAGAAGGCGCAGATTTTTTGAAAAACCGCCAAGAACCAGATTTGTTGCTAAAAAACAGCCTCTGGTTTGTCCTACAAACAACGCTCTCTTACCGGGTATAGATAGATGTATTCCCTGCTATGAACCCGCAAATATTGATGTTACGCGTGATTCTTTATTCTGGAGATGGAGAAGAGTTAAGGAATATTACCGAGACTTTTTAGGCATGGAAGATAGAAGATATTCTTCTTTGAAAACAACCAAATCGATACCAAAGACCTATCAGATATATATCAATATTGGCCTCTAATGAAAAGGCTA
Source organism: uncultured Planctomycetales bacterium (assembly GCA_964391145.1). GTDB lineage: Bacteria > Omnitrophota > Gorgyraeia > Gygaellales > JAHJCI01 > CAYMKG01. The sequence continues at coordinate 11,471 of CAYMKG010000010.1, read as the reverse complement.
AAGCCTCCTCGCTATGAATACACCTTAAGGGAACTCTCCATTAGAGCTAGCTTCTATGCCTATGCAGATGAGAATAACTCCACCTATGCTTCAGTCTTTGCTAGATACATCATAGAGCACTTAAAGAGTTACGGGATTAATACAGCTAAAGTAGTCTGGCAGATAGATAATGGTTCAGAATATATTGGCTCGGTAAGAAAAAGCATAAACCGATTGAGTGCATTTCAGAGTGTACTTCGTGAATATGGTATAGAGCAGAGAAGAATACCGCCCCGAGCCTGCTATCTACAGGCTGATGTTGAGACATTCCATAGAATCGTAGAAGATGAACTCTATGAGATAGAGTCCTATGATAATGAGATAGAATTTTTAGGAAAAGCCTATGCTTATCAGCTCTACTTTAACTACATCAGGAAGAATCGTTACAGAGATAACAAAGCTCCTGTTGAGATATTACGAGAGAGATTCCCGGAAGTGAATGAGGGCGTACTTAATCTTCCGCCAATAAGACTTGAGAGTTTATTGGATACGTGTTATAAGAAGAATGTGCAGAACGGATACCATGTGCCTAAACCTGTCCATTAGAGTTATTAGAGTCATCCAATACATCAATGTAGCAGTATTTTATTTCTAACCTCCAAGATTTAGAAAAGGCTATCTCTATACCCACACTTACTTCATTATAATAGAGACACTGCCCTGCCTCCAGAAATTTTAGTGATTTCTCAACACAATTCAATCTCGTTTTCGTATGCGTAATTGCCCTTATCGCTCAAGAAGGCAAAATGTGCATTTTATTCACAATTTCCTGCTAAATTCCCAATATGCTTTTCCAGTTAAGGTTATAAACCTCTCCTTTAAGTCTAAAGTTATATGCAGACCTGGAGATAATGCCTGTGAACTTCGCAGATGATTTTAAATCCCTGGCGATTCGTAAAAGTGCAGAGGCATAATTAGGCAATATTGTCATAGCGCTTTTTATCTCAAACAAGTATAACTTTTGACCGAATTCTAAAACCAAGTCCACTTCAAGTCCGTCTCGGGTACGTAGATAATATATTGAAGGCATCCGACCGAAATGTAAGAATCTTTTTAGGAAATCAGTAATAATATACGTCTCAAAGAGACAGCCAAAATTTGGGCTTTTAATAAGAGTCTCGTGGTTATGGAGACCTAAAAGATAAGAAGCCAAGGCCGTATCGTTAAAATACAACTTCGGGCTTTTAACCAGGCGTTTACCTAAGTTTTTATAATAAGGATAAAGTAGATAAATTTGATAACCCGTCTCCAAAATAGAAATCCATCTCTTGGTCGTGGGAACACTAACTCCGACTTTCCTTGCCAACTCTGAAAGATTTAGAAGCTGACCTGTGCGAGTAGCACACAATTTTAGAAATCTCTCAAACTGACTCAAATCTCCAATTTGGCTGAGATTCCGGACATCTCTTTCCAGATAAGTGGAGATATAAGAGCCGCACCACAACTGTCTATCGACAGACTTCTTGCTGGCTATTTCAGGATAATTTCCTCGCAATATCAACTCGGTCAAAGAAACCTTTTCCTTGCATATTCGTCCAGAGGATAATCCCTTAAGCCAAATTGAAATATCTCTGGTCTTATTCTCTTGATTAATTCGCTCTGAAAAAGAAAATGGTAAAAGGGAAAGCACCGCTGCTCTACCTGCTAAAGATTGGCTGTCTCCTTGCATTAAGGTAAAATTTTGTGAACCAGTAAATAACCATTGGCCGGGCTTCCGCTTTTGGTCTATCCTGGTCTTTATGTAGGATAATAACTCTGGAGCATATTGTATCTCATCAATTATTACAGGAGGCTTATTCTCTTCTAAAAAACCCAAAGGGTCCTCCTTTGCCCTTATTCTTATATCCGGGTCCTCCAAGGTTACAAACTTGTGAGTCTTGGAGAAAAGTATTTTTAAAAGTGTAGTTTTGCCGGATTGCCGAGGGCCGGTTACTACTATTGCAGGAAAAGACTTAATTGCTCTAAGAATGGTTCTTGCCAATATACGCGGTTTCATAATCAAAATTATATACCCTTAATATTTAATATATCAAGTTAAATTTTAAGGAATAATTTAAACGTATCTCTTTGGTTTAATTGTTCATAAAGTTACCGAGAATCGCATTACCTCGCCAGTAAATCAATCTGGAATATCGGCAGGAGCATTGAGATGACAATAAAGCCGACAATCAAACCCATCAGCAGAATCATTGCCGGCTCAAGAAGGCGGGTTAATGTCTTCAGGGTGCGCTCAATATCTTTGCTGTATTCATCCGCTACCTGAAGAAGAGACCTTTCCAAAGTGCCTGCCTCCTCGCCTACAGAAACAATGTTGGTTACAAAAACTGGGAAAAAATTCGAATTCTTAATCGAAGTAGAAAAGCTCCCCCTTGATGAATCTCTTCCTGGAATCTTCTAATCTCCTGTTTCATAATTACATTATTAACCACCCCTCTGGCTATTTCTAATAAGATAAACCACCAGTAATTCTTAAGAAAGCCCGCTGTAGCAATAAGAATCCTGGAATTGATGGGTAAATATGTGAACATCCCAACTCGGTATCCTTTTTAAAAATAATGTTCTTGGTTGGGGGAATTGCGAGGCTTCTCGGATAGAAATGGGGAGATGCCCCATTTTAATTAGCCTGTTTGTCGCCTCTTGTTCGGTTTGGGCTTCAATAGAGCCTTGAGTTGTCTTCCCAGGAGACAACTTGCTGATATGGCTCTAAGTGTACATCTGTGGCTCTCTGTTTTATTGCTTCTGAGAGGATTTGATTAACAAATTTGACTACTGAGGCATCCTGAGCCTTGGCTTCTATGTCTTCTATTCTTCCCATTTCAGCCGTTAGCTCTGTTGAGGTGCTCTTCTTCTCTGACATCATCTCTTCTAAAGTCTCTGCGCCTATTCCATAATATTTGCGAATTGCTTCTAAGATATCCGGTTCTGTACTAAGCACTGCCTTTACCTCAAATCCAAGGAGTAATCTCAGGTCATCTAAAGTGCGTATGTCTTGTGGGTCAGCCATTCTTATAACAATCCAAATTATCCTAAAAGCGCAGAGATTATACCCACCATAAATATCCCGTCAAATACACCTGCACCCCCTATGCTCATAATGCCCGGAGTTGACGGAAGAGACCCAAGGTTCATTAAATCCGCACCAATCAAAACTCCCAGCACACCGGAAATATAAGCCACCGGCGTGGGGTTGCGTGGTGAAAGAATAAGAGCCAAGGCAGCTGCTACCAGAGGAGGGATAAACACCGGAATCGCAATTCCCACCGCAGGCACAGGCCTGGCTAAACTATAGACTATCAGTGAAGAAATTACAGTAGCGATTAATGTTTTCCCCAGTGGAGCTTTAGGTAAAAGATACAAGCAAATAAGCAAGGGAATTATTGCTCCTCCTACATTAATGGCTATAACCTGCTTTCCGGTCATCCGGGGAAATCCAAAGTAATCAAAGGGGAATCTAAATGACTCAATAGAATCAACAGGCCGGTTCGCCAAAGGGATATTGATAGCGCTGCCAATAAGACAGAGAAAAATTATTAATAGTGCGGTACTGGGAGCGATTCCCAACTTAGTTAAAGCGGCGCCGGCAAGCTGGATATGCAGCAGAAAGAACAACAGGGGTAGAAACAGAATGAAAAGAATAAGCAACATTAAGGAAAAGGGTAAGAAAAACATATTTTGTCTCCTTGCGCGCAGAGCTCAGGATTTACCTTGCTCTCTGCTCCTTTGTTCTAAAATTCTTCTCTCTTTCCTGGTTAAACTATCTATTCCGTATTTAGAGACCTTATCCAATATAAGGTCAACCTGACCCTCCAGCGCCTCTTCTGGCGGGTGTTTCCTGTTAGCCTTTTTCCTGCCTCTTGAGAGTTTCAGATTAGAAAAAATCAAATAGGATATCTGCCTCTTTATCCACTCACTCTTTAGATACAAATATCCAAACAGTCCCCCGCCCAAGTGAGCAAAATAAGCGATTCCGCTGTTTGGAGCTGACAATATTCCCAGAATATTAATCCCCACTAAAATCAATACCGCATGCTTGATTTTCATAGGAAAGATAAAGAAAAACAAGATTATAGTTTCCGGATACATCATAGCGTAAGCAACCAGTATGCCGAATATTGCGCCTGAGGCGCCTACCACTGGAATGGAAGAATGAAAGGAAACCAAAAAACTGCATAGACCTGCACCTATGCCGGTAAAAAAATAATAAAATAGAAACTGCTTCCTGCCCCAGGCAGTCTCGATAGCAGGCGCAAAGAACCACAGCATCAACATATTTACCACAAGATGCCATAGCCCGGCATGCAGAAACATATACGTAAACAACTGCCAGAACCTGAATTTAGCAAATACATAACTGGGAATTAATCCGAATAGCGAAAACCAGGGAAGCCTGGGAAGAAGATACGTCAGGATAAACAAAGCAACATTGATGATAATCAAAATCTTAACCGTTTTTGTCAGATAAGGGCCGAAACTAAAACCTGAATATGAACTTTGCCAATTGTAGGAATTCATATACACTTCCAATATCTTTTAAGCTGTTCCTTTAGCCGACTTACCATATCTCTGGCTTCCTCTAATCTGGAATCTTCCGAGGGAGGAGATTTTTCCTCCAGCCCGCTTAAATCAATTTCCAAATCCAGTAAGCCGGCAATTAATGCTGACCAGGCGTAGGATAAAACTTCTAAATTGTAGCCGGAAAGCAAAAGGTCAATACTCCTGCCTTCGGTAAGCTTATCTGTTAGCTGATTTACTTTCTGCCCTATCATCTTAAATCCCTCTAAGGTTAATCCTAGATTAGTCAAGGGGTCAAGATAATGCGGGTCACTGCCCCCGTATCTAATGATAACCTCGGGCCTGAACTCAAAAGCCAACGGAAAAATTACTTTTTCAAAAATATACTGATACGCCTGATTACCTGTTCCGGGCAAAACAGGGATATTTACTGTAAAGCCTTCACCTTTGCCGCTGCCGATTTCATGGATAAACCCTGTGCCCGGATATAACGTGCGGGGGTCTTGATGTATATCAATAAATAGAACCTCCGGGTCATCGTAGAAAATCTCTTTTGTTCCGTTTCCCGCATGAGCATCGGTATCAATGACGAGAACTCTTTTCAGATTATATTTCTGTTTAAGATTCTTGATACAGATAGCTACGTCGTTATAAAAACAAAACCCCTCGCCATAATCCGGCTTGGCATGGTGCATGCCGCCTCCTATGCCAACTGCCTTGCTGAATTTCCCCTGCGCTATCAGCTCTCCCGCCAACAGAGAGATTCCCGCAATAATCCTTGCCCCTTTTTCTATTCCCAGAGGGATGTGGCCTGTAAAAGGATTCAGATTATCGCTGCTTACAAAGCGATAAATATCCGGCAAAACAATCCCATCAGACGCGGACTGAATGACTTTAATATAATCTTTACTGTGAACTAACTCTAATTTCTCATTGGTTGCCGGTTCAGGCTCGATTATCTGGAATTGGTCTCTGAAGGGAAGGAACTTGGATTCAAAAAAATTGAAGAACCTTTCGAATCTATCTCCTCCTAAAGGATGCCCCTCTCCGAAACCGTATTTTTTTAAATCCTTATGGTATAAGATTGTTGTTTTCATATAGCTAAAGGGACAGGCTTTGCTTTGACGCTGGGACAGACTCCCGAATAGCGCAAAGGGTGTCCCTAAAGTTTCAAGGTCATGCCATCGTATGCAGCCGCAACCTCAATGCCTAACTCCTTGGTTAACTCCTGAGCCAGAAGATGAGGCTTCGCCTTAAGCATGGTCATTCCAAAATGGGTAAGGATTGCTTTCTGGGGTTGTGTCTGGCTGATAATCTGTCTGGCGTCGGCAAGACTGAGATGCTCTATCTCCGGGCGCGGCTGATAAAACACTACGGAAATTATCAATATATCCGTTGAGTAAAAATCCTTAAGTTCAGGGAAATACTTTGTATCTACCAAATATGAAACGCTGGTTTTGCCTATTTTGAATTTTATACCATAGGTTTCAACCGTATGGATGTGCCGCATTGAAGTATGAAATACAAAGTCATTAACCTTATAATGCGAATTTTCTTTCAATGGCTCTATTTTTTCAACAAAGTTGCGGGTGTGTTTTAGAATAACGGGGTCTTCATCCAAAGCGTCTTTCGGACAGAAAAGAATCCCCCTCTTCTTAAATCCGCCATCGGTCATTGCTTCAATCATAACATTGATATCGCCTGAGTGGTCTAAATGCCGGTGGGTAAGAATAATTGCATCCAGCCTGGATGGATCCAGCCTTGGCCGGCTCCTGTTACACTGCACAATGCTTCCCGGACCAGGGTCAATCAGAATGTTCTCGTCAGAAGCAGAAACCCAGATACCCCCTGAGGCGCGAAGCTGCTTAATCATCACAAAGCGAGCGCCTGCTGTTCCCAGAAATTTAATAAAATCGACTTTTGCTTCGGTCATCTGACATAAATTAAAAATCTTTGCACCTTACCTTAACTACCTTAAACTTAAGCTCAGAGCAATGAGAGTCTTAACCAAAAATGACCTCAAGAGAAATATCGCCAGGAATGCGATGATTGGCGAGATATCGATTCCGAAGCGAAAATCCGATGGCAATAATTTTCTAATCGGGCGTAAAATTGGCTCCGTTGTCCTGTAGAGAAACTGGACAATTGGGTTATAAGGGTCGGGGTTCACCCAGCTAATCAGGGCGCGGATAAGGATTAACCAATATAAAAACGTCAGGAATATGTTTAGTAAATATGCGAGCGCTGATAAAAAACCGGACACGATAAACATCGCAATCTTACCCTTGTCTATATCATACCAAATCGCTTTCTCTCTGCCAACAGAATAATATCTCTTAACTCTTCAACATTGCGCGCGCTCAGCCAGTTCTTGTCAAACTCCCGCTGCTGGCAAATATGGGCAATGGCAGCCAGGGCTCGCAAATGGAAATTGCGCTCATCTTTAGTGCCGGCTAAAACAAAAACCGTATGAACCGGCTCTGGAGATTCGGCAAAGGTTATCCCCTTTTTAGCTCTAACCAGAATAATCTTAAATTTCTTCTCCCCCGGAATGATAATATGCGGTATGGCTAAGCCGGGCCTTATGACCGTGCTTGATTCTCTCTCGCGCTTGATAAAAGCCTGGGTTAGCCTTTTTGCATCTGCCCCAGATTCCTGGGCGAGTAGAGAGCCGACTTGATTGAAGAACTCCTGCGAGGATACGGAATTATCTAAATCCAAAACCATGCTCTCTTTAATTAGGTGGTCAAACCTGTCTTCTATAATATTGTCCCGCTCCCTTAAGATAGTTTTAAGCTCTTCTGGCAAACTGCCCGAGGTTAACTCTTTGTTAATGATTCGCTCAATTACGTGGATAAGCGCGTATTCCTTTTCTACCTTAAGGCCTGCATATACCAGATACCAGAACAAACCAGCCGCGATAAAAAGCCCGCTAAGAGACAAAACCAATTTACCCATCTCGGCGAGCAAAAATCCGCATCCTAAGATTCCTGCTATCTGCATGCCCGGATAAAGAGGAGAGCGAAATTGAGGCTGATAGTTCTGTATCTTGCTCTCGCGCATAATAATAACGGCAAGATTGGTCAGGATGTAAAGTAAGAGCAATAATGTAGAAGCTATCTTGACTAATAATTCCAATTCCAGAAATAGTATGGCCGATGCCATAAATACTCCCGTAAGTAATACGGAGTAATGCGGAGTTCCAAATTTTCTATTTATCCTTTCCAAAAAGGAAGGCAGAAGTTTATCCCGGCTCATTGCAATTGGATATCGAGAGGCAGACATTATTGCCGCATTGGCTGTTGATATAAACGCCAAGATTGCAGCGACTGCCATTACAATCTCGCCGGGAATTCCCGCAAAGGTCCTCGCTCCGTCAGAAATCGGGGTCAAGGAGAAATGGAGCTCCTCCGGAAGAAGCAAACCGGTGGTGACAAACACTACTAAGGCATAAATAATCCCTACCAAAATCAAAGAGAGAATCATGCCCAGGGGTATATTTCGGCCGGGGTTTTTCACCTCCTCAGCTACCGAAGCAACCTTAGTCAGTCCGCCGTAGGAAATAAATATCAACCCGGCAGTTGCGAAAATCGACCCCAGCCCCTTTGAAGCAAACGGGACGAATCTCTGAATATGAATAGAAGGGAAACCGAAGCTTAGATAAAAAATGAGTGCGGCAAATAAACCTGTGACTATCAACACTTGTGTCCTGGCTGCTTCCTTTACGCCGGCAAGATTTAATATGATAAAAAACAAACAAAAACTTAGAGATAGAATCTTTATAGGAATAGGGGTAACTAATTCGGCATAGGCTGCCATTCCGATAAGGGCAAAGGCACCCTTTAGGCTTAAAGAGAACCAGCTGCTTGCTCCGCCGATGACTCCTGCGGCAAAACCCATACTCCTTGAGATATAAAAATAATCACCGCCTGCACGAGGCATTGCCGTAACAAGCTCGGCTTTGCTGAGCATCGTCGGCACCGCCAGAAAGGAGGCTAAAATATAGGAAACAAACAAAGCTGACCCAACCTTTGCCGAGGCAATGCCCGGCAAAACAAATAAGCCGGAACTAATCATTGCCCCTGAAGCAATACAAAAGACATCCAAAAGTCCAAGGCCCTTTTTTAATCTTTCTTGCATAGTCTCCAACCCTGTTGGTCCTTGACGAGATTTATTGCCATCATATTATCATAAGGAATAAATAAAAACAACGATTTTAATAGCTGCAGAGATATTCCCTGAGAAAACTATCTATTCGAGAGCTGTATTCCTCTCTCTGTATAAAAATAGCTTCGTTGTGCGTGCCTTGCATCTGGTAGAATTCCTTTGGCTCAGGCGCTGCTTCGAACAATTTCCTACCCAACTTAAACGGGATAATCTCATCGTCTCTGCTGTGGATAATTAATTTAGGAATGGAAACGCTCTTAATATCCGATTCGGCGTCATACCTAACGGCAATTATCCATTTTATAGGAAGGCAGGGGAATAACTTTCGGCCCATATCATAAGCAGAGGTAAATCCTCCATCTGCAATAAGAGCCGCCGCCTCAACCTTAGAGGCCAGATTAATCGCCACGTTTGCTCCGATTGATTTTCCGTAAATCACAATTTTCTCTTTGTCAATATCTTCCCGACTGAGTAGATAATTGTAAGCGGCCCGGACATCCCGATATAACCCCTCCTCAGAAGGCCTTCCCTGGCTTTTCCCGTAACCGCGGTAATCAAAGATGAATACATTCAAATTAAGTTTGTTAAAAATCTGTATGATTTCTACGCGATAACTAATGTTGCCGGCGTTCCCATGACAGAACAGGAGTGTGCCTCGCGGGTTCTGGGAAGGGATAAACCAGCCGTTTAGACTCAGACCCTCCTCGGTTTGGAAAAATATGTCTTCGTATTTAAGGCCGGTATCTGCGGGAGTAAGTATAATTTCCTTTGTCGGATAATAAATCCCTTTTTTTTCAAAATACTTTAAATAGGCAAAAATAAAAACTAAGAATATAAATATTGCTAAACAGATTCTGCCAAGCATTGCTCGCATGTAATTTTATTGCCCTCGATTTTAAACACTTTACCAAAAAATAATTCCGCAACCCAGATATTCGTGTGGGTATGCAAGGATATCTCGGATGTTCTTATTGAGCCTCCCAATAGGCAAAGCCAGGGTATAAGATTATCGGCCAGATGAAGGTCAACTGCCGCGCCTGACTCTATCTCCTTAATTAACTTGCCTGCTGCTTCCTCTGCCACTTTCTCAGCTTTCTTGCCTCTCTCTCCCCGGGCATCGCTTCCCAGGATACTGCCCTTTTCGGTATAGGCATAAAGGTTTATCTCTGAGCCACAGGATAAAGTTGAGGCATACTCGGTTCTTATCCTGACTGGAACAGAATATTCTTTTTTCAGAATCTCTTCTGCTTTTTCAGCCTGGCGCTCAGCCACTGCCCGAGGAGACAAATCTGATGAGGCTATACTTATTCCCTCGATGCGAATTAAATCTCCCGCAGCTACAAGACTTATGTTGCCCTTAGGCCTGGTTGACTCAACTGTTACCTTAACCTCGCCTCCTCCTTTCGGATAATACCCCCTTTTTATAATCTCGAGTTCTGCCTTTAATCCGCTCCGAGAGAGGATGGGGAGAATTACGTTCGGATAGTAATCAACTGGCACAGCTCCTAATCCAGCTGTCCCTCCTTTAATATTTAAACAAATTCCGTTGCCTCTAAATGCAGCTACAAGAAGCAAGGGTTGCAGCAATAAACCGATTGCGCCGGCTGTTTGAATATCGATATCAACTAAATGCTCCTGGATTTCTTCGGCGGCGGGAACAAAGGTGATTTCCCGAGAACCTAATTCTAAACCTCTGTTTTCTGCTCTAAAAAGTTTGGCTAACGTCCTGAGGGCAAAAAGGTGCTGGGGTTTGAGGCCTGGCTTTGGCCGCCTGGCGCGGATATTAAAGACGCGGATTGGCTGATGCGAAATACAGGATAAGGCAACTGCCGTTCTTAAAATTTGTCCCCCGCCTTCTGAGTAATCGCCAGCAATATCTATCATCCTTAAGTAAATTCTCTTGATGTGTCGTCAATCTTCCTTAAATTTATCTTTAAATCTCTCCCAAATTTTCCTTAAATCAGAAGGGGCGGATTTGCTTATCAGCAATCCTACATAGATAAGCAGAGAAAATTGCCAGCAATCCTCCGGCCCGATAATTAACCCGGTCTGGGCATCTTCGGTCCGCTCCAATTCCTGCTTAAAATATTTCTTCGCCTTTTCTAACGGGCCTTCATAAATATCCAGCTGGGAAACCTCGTGCTCATATTTTAAAGAAGGAAAGGATACGCCCCTGACCATCAAAAACATCTTTACCATACCGGCGTTTACCTGATAGTCTTTCTCAAATTCAAATCCTTCGAACTGAGGCATATCCTCGGGCAGGATAATTGCCGGACGATGCACCATGACCTTCCCTCGTCGCACAACAGTATCTCCCACATTTATGGTTGACTCTGCCAGAAAGATATAAGGAATTACCGTTGTCTCAAAGGTGGAAAGGTAAGAGATCTTTAATCTTATAATCTCTGTCTGCTGGAGTGCCTTTTCCCACTTTTCTTCCAGATTCACCCCGCACCTTCCTTTTATATATAGGGAGGCTTCTTCGGCTGAACGAAGAACTGCCCCCAATCTGTTTTGGCTAATTAGAAATTTAACTCTTTCGGGGACAGTTCTCCATTTGATGCAAGAAGCTTCCCTGTTATTTTATCTTTTACAGAGAGCCGGAAATGGACAATAGCGGCAATAGCGGTCATTGGAATCGTCCCGCACAAAATCTAAGTCGGGGCAGAGAATTTCGGAAAGAATTTTTCTGACAGCGGACAAGCAAATCTCGACTAATTCTCCCGAATTTCTATCGCCGAACAGAAAAT
>CAYMKG010000009.1:15962-18521 GCA_964391145.1 uncultured Planctomycetales bacterium | reverse complement strand
AGGTAACCACGGTAATTTGCGGGTAGGTGATGGTAGGGAAAAGTTCTTGAGGAAGTCTGCCCCAGGAAATAAACCCCAGGAGCACGATTGCAATAAATACCATCGCTGTTGTGACCGGTCTGCTTACGGAAAGCTTGGATATGTTCATGGTGACTCCACACACTTACGTGTGTGGTATCTTTTTTTTGACTCCACACACTTACGTGTGTGGTATCTTTTTTTTGACTCCACACACTTACGTGTGTGGTATCTTTTTTTGGTTTCGAATATATTCTACAATGTTTTTGGCATACTCTTTTTTTATCTCTCTGGAGCCATATCGTTTTGCCCAAAAATGCTGAACATTCCCCACACGTAAGTGTGGGGTTTCCTCTAAGATCTTTTTAGCGGAGACAGATTTGAGAATCCTTACCATATTTGCCAATTCTTTTGTATTTTTCGCTTCTAATAGCATATGGACGTGGTCTCTATTAGTTTCCATCTCTAGGATATTGTAACTCTTATTCCGAGCCACTTCTAAAAAATAGTCTTTTACTTTTCTCTCAATTTTTCCTTCTAAGATTGCTTTTCTATACTTTGTTACAAGCCATACGTGATAATACATCCGTAAAAAAAAGGGGCTACCGCAGCACATTCAGTGCTCGGTTACCCCCTAAAATTATATTAAAACCAGTCCCTAACCCCTAGAATAAAAAGGCTTTCTTAATTTATAGGTTGGGATACATTTATTCAGGCTTAACAATGGATATCATCTGTCCTATGTTTTGATCCCCCATTTCCATATACCAGATATCAACTGTATCGCCAATTTTGATATCGTTAAATTGAGCCTCGCGAGAATTTTTTATAACACCGGCTCCTTTAGGAATTGCAATGGTAACGGTTTCCTTGATTCCTCCTATGCCGCCTTTAATCACAATTATAGGCATAGGCTTATGTTCTAAGTTAATAGAAACAACCTCTCCCTCTATCTCAGCTATGGTCATTGGAGTCTGAGGGGTTCTTGGAAGAATAGGACTACTGTGAGAAGATGTGGAAGGAGGTGCAGAAATATGAGAATTGACTACAGATTCTCCTTTATAATTTGAATTAGAAGTGGAATCTTTTTCAGATTTATCAATCATTGAAGAAGGTAAAGGTCCCTTTTTATCTAAGATTTTTAAAGTTATTGTTTTCTCTATATCAGCTTGGGTAATCTTACTTGGTGTGGTAACGCTCTTTACCAGAAAAACCTCCAAGACCTTATATTTTTCTCTTTGAATAGCTGTTTTTTTCCCTTCTCTATATTGTATATGTTCAAATGTTCTTATCTTTCCTGTATCTTTTCCATATAAGGTTAGATCTACATCTTTGTTTGCCGACTCCTTAACTTTATCAAATGCCTCCTTTAATTCAGGGTTTCTTGTAAGAAGATATCCTGTACCTTGGGAAGTAATTAGAATCAATAATCCATGCCTAGAAATAATCCTTCCCTCTACGGTCTTCAAAGGAATTAGTTCCATTTTTGGAACCTCGTTCTGTGCAAAACAAAGCGAACTCGTAAATAGAAGCAGTAACAACCCTCCTAACCGAGTATATCTCATTATCTTGCCCTCCTTGATATAATTTGTTTTTACAGAATAAGTATACTTTATTAATTAAACAAAGTCAACAATAAAAAAGAGGGGATATGCTCTTTTAAAATGCATATCCCCATAGCCCGCCAATATTAATAATATAGATGGAGTTGCGAATAACTGACGTTGTGGTGGGTTACTCCTGTATATTGGGTTCCATCATCTAAGGTAATGGATGTCGCCTCAATTATAAAATGCTGCTGAACTCCACTTCCATTCGCCATTGTTAACCCATTGAGAGTGATGGTATCTCCAATTCCATAGCCAAGTTGTTCTATGCTCTGGCGTTCAGTTACATCTACGTAATTATCGCCATCATACTCAACATCGAAGAATTTGGTGTAATATTTTACTGCCCATAAGTTGCCATCTCCATCTTCAATAAATATCCAGGTGGCTTCATTACAAAACTGTCCGCCATCCCAGCGATTTCTGCCCGCCTCAGAAGTAACCTGCAAAATACCCACAATCTTGCCAGTTATTTGGGGGTCAACTGTTTTAGGCTGATCTCCTTGTTGAGGCACCTGGTCCGATATAGTTAAGGACCAAGCAGTTTTAAGCTTTCCCCATTTTAATTCAAATCCACTTACAGTATTCAATAAGGTGACGTTGCCATCAGAGGTATTAAGGGCAGTTTCTGAGACATAACTATCTCCGTTAATCTTGAGTATGTGAAGCACCTCATCTAATACAGAGCCATTACCATTTTCATCAGTTATTAAATTACCATCTGCATCAAAAAACTCACCTTCTGTAGAGGTTACAGAACTGGTTGGTAATACCTTACCATTTTCGTCATAGGCTGTGTGTTGAGAAGATGTTGACTCTATTTCAGTACCATCTGTATGCTTAGTAGTGGTAGTTGATTCATTTTTTATTAGCTTTGCCTTTCCGTGGATAATCTCATAAGTCATGGTAGAGCTTCCTGAATAGGTATTGCCCT
>CAYMKG010000009.1:0-15862 GCA_964391145.1 uncultured Planctomycetales bacterium | reverse complement strand
GACCATCTCCACCAGTAAAGGTAGAGCTTCCTGTGGCACCAATAAGCTTGCCATTGCTATCATAACTATAGTTTACTGTGGTGGTCTCATTCCTCCAGCTACCATCAGCATCCTGAGAGCTGGTAGTGGTTGTGGTTGAGGTAAGCTTTGCCTTTCCGTGGATAATCGCATAGGTCATGGTAGAGCTTCCTGAATAGGTATTGCCCTGACCATCTCCACCAGTAAAGGTAGAGCTTCCTGTGGCACCAATAAGCTTGCCATTCTCATCGTAGGAATAATATACGATGGTGGTTTCTTTTCTCCAGGAGCCATCAGCATCTCCAATTCTTTGTTCTGCAACTGGTTCGCTATCAACTTGCTCCGAATCTCCTGATTCTTCCTCTTCTAACTTTTTTTCTATAATTTCTTGAAATTGTTCATCCAAGCTTTCCCACAGGAGATTTAGGTAATAATAATACGTAGCAAGTGCACCTGTGTCAAATGGATTCTTCAAGAGTGCTCCCATGGCATTAAACAGGCCATCGTATATTTCGTCCCTGCTAAGGGAAGAGCCGTCTGCTGGAAGTCCGTCTTCTTGAAGCCCTATTGGTATAGGCTCCTCTGTCAAATCAAGTTGAGATCCCAATTCCAGTGTTCTGTTGCGTGATTCAATAGCTTCATATTGCCTTCCATCCAGCTCTTGGAAATCCGAAATTCCATAACCAGGTAAGGTGGGATTATTATCATATATTAAATTCTGAACTTGCGCAAAACCCACCTGCTGCCAAAGAAGAACTGCTGCAGCTACTACTAAGATAATAGCTCCTATTCCAATTTTTCCTCGCTTATCCATTTTTCACCTCCTATTTATTTATCAACTTATTTATTTAGTTGAGTTTTTAAATAGTTCATAATCCTATGTCCCAAAGTTCAAACATACCGTTATCTTGTCTATCCCCAAAAAGGGTAATTGTTTTTCCTTCATATTGAGCTAAATTTAACTCCTGTACCTGAGGCCCATAAATTACCCAGATTTTTCCATTAGCCTCAGTTTCCATATAGATACAGTCATCTATAATCATAATTGTCCCTCTTAACATTGTATTAGTAAGCATTGTTGAAGTTGGAGTAAAAGGTGCGATTTCAGTTACTACCTTAACGACTTCAGGCCTACCACGAATTAATTCATAGGTCTTGGTGGATGAACCGGATTCTACGTTACCCTGACCGTCGCCTTGCACCAAGACACTTGAGCCTTCAGCAAGGGTAAGTGTCCCTGTTGAGTCATAGATGTAGTTAGTAGTCTCAATCTCTCTTTTCCAGAAGCCATCAGGGTTTTTAATAACAATTTCCACTTGACTATATTTGAGTTTATCTGGGTCACGCACTTCTACATCAGGACCAAATTGATGGGGGACGCTTATGTATTCAAATTTCGCAACTGTAATTATTTCGTCTTTCCCACCATCATCATGAATAATGGTTAGCTCTTCATGATAACCAGTAACCTGATCCTTTTCATTATAGGTGATATTGGTTCGATCTAAGCTATACTCTAAACCATCGGTTCCTACGCCTTCTTCATGATAAGAGGTTTGGCGTGTGGGATGACCTCTTGAGTCATTTTCATAGGTAATATTAGTGCGGGTAAATGAACTATTTCCGTAAAAAGTATCCTCAATCTCTTGATAATAGGAATGGAGTATTTTCCCCTCATAGCTTAACGCCAACCAATGAGTTAATCTTACATCTCCTGCGGGATCTATTTCTTTAATATATTTTTCCGTCTCGTTTTTATTGGCGTTTGTGTCATAGCCTCCGTAAAAGACTGAATCAGGGCTGTAGGTTATACCGTAGCAAAAGATATGGGTTATGTTGCCTAAATTATCCTTTAAGTCTGCTTCATAACTGGTTAGAAGTCGATCAAAGTTATATTCCATGTTATAGGTGTGCTTGAGGCTTAGATTTCCGAATTCATCAACCACCCGCTCATTTTCAATTGAGCTGGGCAACCCTTCTTTGAAGTTTACAATTTTGCCATCCGAATATTTAATGTATTTAAATTCTGTCAGATTTGAGGCAGTTTCTTCGGTTCGGTTTTGATTTTGTTGTATTGTCCAGTTTATCTCTTGGGCGTTTTGGGATATTAAATAATCGGCTTTTAATATCCCGTAGGCGGAATCGTAATTTGCCTGGTAGGAGTTGGAGACGAGCTCTTCGATCTGGTTTCTTTTATTTACCCGTTCTTCCTGGCGGCCCTCTAAGTCAGTAAATACTTCAACATAGTAACCATTCTGGATTTTGTTGTTGAGGTATTCGCGATGTCCTGGTCCAAGATAGCCGGCCGGATAATCTCCGGACCAGACAAGGGTGGAAGGGGAAAGGATTAAGCTCATTGTAATAACTCCGATTATTGTTTTTTCGATTATTTTTTTATCTGCGTTAATCCGCATCTTCTTATCTGCATTAATCTGCGTTTAATAAAAAAGCCGAGCTGCCTTTTCTTTCGGCAGCCCGGCTATCGATTTATCCGCGCTAATCTGCGGCTTCTTTTTATGGTTATCCGCGCAAATCCGCGTTTATATTTATCTGCGAAAATCCGCGCCTTCTCGATCCGTGGCTTTCCGTCCCCACCTTACGATGGGTTTGGCTTTACCCCGCACCTTTTTAGTATTCAATTTTTTAAAATTAAATACATGAATAAACAAAAGGTGCGGGGTTTATCGAGAAATCTGGCTTAATTTAATCTTTTAAAAATTTACAAAGAACTGATTAATAAAAAACCGAGTTACCAATCCTTCTTTGGCAACCCGGCTATCGTTTAATCCGCGTAAATCCGCGTTTAAATATCTGCGTAAATCTACGTCCTTAATCGACCCGTGGCTTTCCGCCCCCCAATTACTCGAGGTTTGGCTTTATCGCTAAGGATTATTTAAAACTTTTAAAAAGTATTAAATAAAAGAGCAAAAAAATATTCAAACTACACTTAAAATATAACCTATAAATATCCTGTTTTCAAGGTCAAAAAGCAAACTTTTGTTTCAGTTAACATTTTAGTGTATTTCTTGAGTCAGTATCTTACCCAAACCAATTAAATCAGCTCTTTCTAATTGTACGCCAGCGCGCCAGAGCCGAGTGAAAATTCCTGGTTTTTTACACCAGATTACATTCCCGGTTATACAAAGAGGTTCAGAATACTGAGGCATATTCACCCACATTTTCAAAGGTGTATTTGGAGAGAGTTTGGTTTTAGTGGTAAACCCAATGCCGTTAGCGCTAATGTTTAAGATTTCTGCCCTTTTTTCTTTCTCCCCTTTCTTTGCAAAAAACCTTAATGGCAATTTAACTGGAATCCGAACAAATATCCTTCGGTCCATGGGGTATTTCTTTTTTTTGTCTTTGCCAAAAAATTTCATCGTTATTTTCGGCTTCCGCTTAAAAGTCTTTTAGTGGTTTTCTGCAAAATCTCTTCCTTGCACAGATGGGTACAGATTTTGAACAGATGACCACAGATAATCGCCACGATATCTGCGCCAATCTGTTTCTTTTAATCTGCGAACATCTGCGAAAAAGTCTCTCTTTCAGAGCTCTCTTTAAGATTAAAAAAGGCCGAATCCCGTTTAGCAACTCGGCCTAACATAAATATACAATATCTTTCTTAAATTTTCAAGTTCTGGAAGCTAACTTTTGTTTTAGTTAACTAATGTGCGTGTTATATTTTTATTCCATACCCAGCAGCTTTTCTAAGGTTAGCCAGGGAAATAAAATAGTTAGCCAATGCTTGGGTATATTCGGTTTGCGCACGAGAGAGATTAACCAAGGTCTCCATCACATTAGAGAAACCGGCGTCTCCGACTTGGGCGCGGACCTTTAAAACCTCGACTTCGCGGCGGCGAAACTCTGTTTCTGATTGGGCGGTATTAGCCTGAAGTAGAGCTTTCTGGTAGTTCAGATATGCGTCTTTGATCTCAAAGGTTATGGTTTTTGTGGTTTCATTTAAATCGCTGAGGGAGCGCCGGAGTTCTATTTCTGCCTTTTTTTCATCAGATAAGCGCGTAAGATTATCCAGTATGTTAAAATCAGCGCTAACCGTAAGTGCTTCGGTGCGCGTTTTTTCGCCGTAGTGGGGCCCGGCATCCTCTCTGGTTGTAGAGGTGTTAAAGGTGCTGGCTCCCCAGGGCTTGGTGGCTTTAAAGCCTACATACCAGGTATCTGAAGACCGCAAAGGCTCAGTTTTATAAGCGCCTTCATAGTAGCCATAAGAGGTAGTTAGATCTACTGTAAATTTATTCTTTGCTTCTTCAATCTTTTTCCCATATTGGTTAAATTTAACCAGCATCTCGCTCAAATATATTTCCGGCCTATTTTTCAAGCCTGCGTCTAAGCATTGGGTTAGGTCAAGATCAAGTTCCTTAATCTCTAACTCTTCCCGGCTAATCTCGGGGGCTTTAGGAACATTCAACACCTGAGCAAAGGTTAACTCAGCCATGGCCATATCCTGTTTTGTACTGTCGATTTGAAACACAATCTGGTCATACCAGGACTGAGCGCTGGATATCTCAAGGGGCGTAACTAATCCGTCCTCAAATTGCTTTTGGACAATATCCAGCATTTTCTTTGCTTCCTGGCGAATTTCTTCTTGAATTTTGAGGTTCATTCGGCTCGCTACTAAATTATAATAAGCAACCTCAGCCTTGTGAGACACATCAATCTTTAATCTGTCGTAGTTTCTTTTAGTGATTTCTAAATTTACCTTTGATTGCTCAAGAGTGTCTCTTAATCTACCCCCATAATAAACTGGTTGGTCCAGTTGAAGCTTGACTTCCCTTTCCTCATACTCAACATTAAATACTTCCCCTTCTGAATTGTAACCCTCTACTTTCAAGGCAGGAAAGAGATTTCTATTTGCTTCCCTAACTTTCATCTGGGCTAATTCAATCTCCTGGCGGGCAATCTGGGTAGGTTGATTGTTTTTTACGGCCAGTTCAATAAATTCTTCCAGCTCATCCGTGGGAGGGGATATTTCTTGTTGGCCTGGCCGAGCTTCTTCTGGCAGCGGAGGAGGAGTTTCTTCTGGCAGCGGAGGAGGAGCTTCTTCTTCTGGCAAAGGTATGAGAATCGGCTCTTCTGGTTGAGATGAAGATATAATTTCTTCTTTGGGCGGTAAAGACATTGGTTGAAGAGGTTCAGGAGGGGCTTGAAGAGGCTTTTGGGCAATTTTTAAGCCTTGGTAATTTATTGGTAGAATTACCTCCAATTCCTCAGTCTTGTGATAATATTCCAGGGAGGGGTAGGGACTGGCTTTTCTTACAGCAGACACTGCCGCCTCATCAAGTAGGGGGTAACCCGATGATTTAACAATGTCTAACTCTTTCAAATGACCATCTCGCAGAAGGGTAAATTTTACTATCACTACCCCTTCCCAGCCGTTAAATTTCGCTTCCCAGGGATAAAATAGATAAGTTCCGATTTTTTGCTGGATTAAAGCTAAGTATTCAGGGTTAGGTAGGACTGCCTGGGCCCATCCTGAAAAAGAAAACAAGAAAACAAGAGAGCTAATTATTAGCAAAATTAGAAGTTTTTTGTGTATCATTTTTCATAAGAAGTTAAATGATACGGTTTTTAGCAACAAGAAAAGTATAAACATAATATACTAATTTGTCAAGAAAAATTTTGATCCCAGCCTTCCTTCAAATAGGATGTCGCAGTAGAGGAAGGGTGGGGTTGATATGGTTTGATACGGTTAGTTTTTAGCTTCTGACCCGGTTTAAAATAAGGCCTTAAATAATAAGGAATACCTATTTGTGTTATTTGGATATTATATGGCTTTTTACCAAAGCCGCGTATCGGTGTTATATTGACAAAACTCAATTTATATGCTATCCTCTATTCAGAATATGATATGCAAAATATGTAAGAAAGAGTTTTCCCCTAATAAATACCATCCTTATCAGGAAGTTTGTTCTAGTCCAAAATGTCAGCATATTCGTCAGATTCTCAATGAACGGGATTGGCGGATAAACAACCCTGAATATTTTAAGTGCCGCAACCAGGATGGCGCCTGGCGGAAGTATAGGCGTGAATATACCCAAGACTGGAGGAAAGCTCATAAAAAATATTTAAAGGAATACGAGAGAAGCCATGCCAACCAGCGCCGTGAATATATGCGAGAATATATGCGTAGATACAGAGCTGCGCGTCGAAAAAGCAAACTGCGTTAACCGAAACAAAAGTTTGTTTTATTTTCTTGACAACTAACTTTTTATTGATTATACTTTAAGTGCGTTTTGATTTTTTTTGATATATTTTTAAATACTTTTATAAAGTATTAACCTTTAATCGAAAAGGCAAACCTCGTCGAGAAACGGGGGGCGCAAAGCCACGGGTCGCTTAAGGACGCGGATTTACGCGGATTAAAAGACGGATTTACGCGGATTAAACGATAGCCGGGTTACCGAAAGAAAGGTATCTCGGCTTTTTTGTTGGACGCAGATTGTCGCGGATTGTTTGAACGCAGATTAACGCGGATAAAAATAAAGAAAAAAGAAAATGAGTACCTGGCGAGAACAATTATGGGTAAAGATTGTTGCTTTGACAATTGCCGGGATATTTTTGTTTTCTGAGGTTACCTGGGCAGCCAGGGCGAACTTTACCTTTTCGCTGCCACAGGCTCAAAATTACAACCCTTTGCCCTCTCAAGGCAATTGGCATGACAAACTTTGGCAGATTTATCAAGATATAACCTCATTTTTAGTTCCTGCAGCGTATGCCGATGAGATAACTGCTTATAACAGAGAACGTTACAACCATTTACCCGAATATAATCCCAATTTAATCTGGAAAAGCGTGGCAAGTGCAATTGTTCTTCCAGAAGAAGAATATAATGAAGAGCAGGAAGATAATCTTTCTGTTAATCAAGGATTGATAGATAATAACAGTATCGCTACACAACCTGTTATAAATCAAGAAGTTACAAATGATGATATGGTTAATGATACGGTTGAATTAGGTGCTGTTCAACAAGAAATTCCTCAAATAGAGCAAGAAGAAAAGTCAGAAATTATTCCTGAAGAGAAACCGTTAGGAGGCGCTCTTCAAAATTTAAGTTTAATTATAGAAAATGAACCAACTCTTGCAGAGACGCAAGAAGACGATATAAATGATAGCATAGTAGATGAACAGATAGAGGAGAATATAGGCGGGCATAATGTAACAGTCCAGGATAGCCAAAGTAATGGCGCAATCGAAAGCACCGAATTATCTGAACCAAATATTGAAGTCGCTACTACAGAAGATGTCTTAACAGGCATAAGCGAGAATGCTCGTTTAATTACTCAGGCGGCTGTTGAAGATGTCAAGCAAATCAAAGAACAATTTAGCGAGACTGTTCAATTAATTATTTCACAACTTCTTGATAAGCAAGAAGTTAGCATTGATGAGACGGTTGATGATACGGTTACAATATCCGAATTTATTATTCAAAAAATCGAACAAATAAGGAATGTGATAGAGACTGGGATAAATAACTTATTAGAGCATCTTAGGAATAATTTTGAAGATAATGAGATAACTGCACAGGAATCTGGGCAAGAAGAGGTAATTGAAGTTGAACAGGACCAGGAAGAAAATCTTTTACCTTTAAATTCTACTACCACTACCATTGAAGATACAGAAGAACCCGCACAGCCGCAGGAAAAGAATAGAATCTCGGCTTCATTTTTCGGATTTGTAATTGAGATGCCTATCTTAGATGGGGTTATGATACCGCAGGCCAGAAGCGAGGCAGTTGTTAATAACGCCAATAGCGACAATACAAATCCTCAAGGTACCACCGATACCCCTGGCTTATTATCAAATAAAGTAAATATTGATGAAAATCTATTGTATTCTTGGATAGAGGATAGAGTGGACGTTTTAACAACTCTTGATGAACAAGTACCGCCAACCGGGCCTCCTAAGGCTGACACCGAGAATAACGCTGCGCTTCCTACCACCAATCCTCAACAGGATTCAAATAGTAACTCACCTATAGGTGAACCAACCGATAATGCAGAAGTTAATGAATCTGCCGCACAGACCGGCATTGCCAATATAGATGAAAATCAATTACCAGACACAACCGAAAGCATTACTTTACATAGTAATGATCCCCCGATAGATTTCAATTGCGCTGTTTCTGCCCTTTCCCAACTCCTTCCTGATGTTGACCCTGCAGTTTTAGCTGAAAAACTCGCCCAATATACTGACGAAACCGGCCAGACCTCAATGTACGGAATTAAGCTCGTTGCTGTTGAATACGGCTTAAATCTTTACGGTGTTAAGCTTATCTATGATGACCTCCTAAATTTAGATGGACCAGCAATCGTACATTTAAACCTCGGAAATGGCCAAGGCCATTATGTGGTAGTGACCAAAGCTACAGAAGATACAGTTACCTATATAGATAGTGGTATCACTAAAACCGTATCAAAGGCAGAATTCGAGGCTTTATGGACAGGATATGCTTTAATTACCCAATCAGAGATTGGCACACCTTTAGCTGTTGAGGAATTGCAGAGAATTAAGGGGAGTTGGGATCCTTGGGGCGCCATTACTGACGCTTGGGATGCAGTAACAGATGCAGTTTCAGACGCTTGGGACGCAGTAACTGATTTTTTCAGCGGCGACAGCAGTGGAGATAGCGGCAGCGGAGGAAGCGACTCTTCAAATTATGATTATGACTATGGATATGACTATACCTACGATTATGGATATGATTATGGATACGACTACAGTTATAATTCTGGCTCAAGTTCATCTGGTTCAGACAGTTCCTCGAGTTATGATTATGGTTATGACTACGGATATGATTATGGAGCTGTGGAGTCAAATCCTGTGGCTGATGATAGTTTTGATTACAGCATCGACTTTGGCGGAGATTATTACAATTACCGCACCTCCTGCGTAGAAACAACCCCGGAATCTATGCAACCCGAACCGGTAGAGGAGGAATCTTCGGGCGGCGCCTGGGGTTGGCTAAAAGACAACATAGCTGACCCAGTAAGTAATTTCTTTAGTGAAACCATTCCTGATATAGCCTCAACTGTTGGCAGTTGGTTAAGCGACAATATAGCTGTCACGGCCGATATTAAAGATTCGTCTTTAAAGATGGAAGTAGATTTAGGGCCTCTGGATATAAGCACCTCTATTGGCAAGACTATAGGAGAATATTTAGAGTGGAATGATAATACTATAATTGGCGAAAGCTTAGAAATTGATGGTTGGAATGTGATTAATCAGGGACAGGTTGGTCCACTTAAAGCAACGCGGTCTATCGGCGCAGATGGGTATGAAGGAAGATTAGATTGGGATAATAATCCGGTAGCCTATACTGCTTTAGATATAAAAGATGGTGATTTGGTAGCAAACTTTGAACTTGGCTCATCTGGTACAGAGCTTAGAATGGGCTGGCTTAATATTAGTAAGGCAGACTATAATGCCAACTGTGCTGTGAATACATTAGATACTATGAATGAGATGTTAGATGGGAAGGATGTTTCGCGCGCTGATATAGCAGGGTTTGTTGAGACAATAGATAATGCCCTCGGTATCAATTCAGAAGATTCTAATGCAAATTCGATGGTAGCCGTAAGCTTGGCATTGAAACAAGGTACAGGGGAGGAATTTGCAGGTTATTTTATAGGAATAGATGAGCTTGACCAACTGGATCAACCAGCCGTAGCCTATACCGAACCTGAATCAGGACAAGGTCACTATGTAGTTATAGAAGAGGTGAATTCTGACAAAGTCGTTATAGTAACCAACGGCAATAGAGTCGAGCTTTCTAAGGATGAATTTGCTGAGCAATTCGGTCTTATTGAAAACAACAAGGGATTTATTCTTTATGCAGGCCAGTTAGATGAAGGTAATCTTTTGACTGCAGAACAGCTTCAGAAAATAGACGGGGCAGTTGCTCCAGTAGTTATTGCTCTTATTGCAATTGGATTAGGAGTTGCCGGATATTCTGGCTATTCTATTTGGAATGCCCACCATAAAAACTCTCTCCTTCACGGTGAGTTGGACGTCGAAGATTTACAGGCTTTAGAAGCTTATGTAAAGGAACACAAAGATGAATTATTTGCTGCTCCCAAAGGAGAACCTCTATCCAGCGAAGACAAGGCATTAGTGGATGAATGGATCAGTCAGAGAACTTCCCCAGAAGTTGTGGAGAAAGTAACTGATTATATTGGTGGAAAGTTGGATGAGCATAACCAACAGGCGATAAGTGAAATAGATGTTGCTCTTGCTGAAGCCAAGAAAAATCTGTCTCAAGAGGCTCAGGGGTGGCTGAAGAATTATGAGGAGTTTGTTGGTGCTCAATCTGAACTTCAGAGATTGGCCGGGACTTATAATAAAGAGACAGGTAAATGGGAAGGCGGATTATATAGCGAAGAACTGAATGAATATCTTGCTAAATATGAAGAGGCAAAGGCTAAGGCACTGCAAGGAGTAAAGGGTTACAGTTATGACCCTGAAACAGGTACAGTTATCGTCCCCTTTGACTCCTATAATCGAGAATATACCCCTGATGTTAAGGCTTGGATACAAAATAAATTATATGAACATAATCTGCAGGCGCTAAATACCATAGATACTGCTCTTGCTGAGGCTGAGGGGGATCTTAATCAGGAAGAGAAGGAGTGGCTCGATAATTATGAGACATATTTATCTCTTTATAATGAGGCGTTAACCAAGGCTCGTGAAGGGGTAGAAGGATATGAATACGATCCAGAAACCGGTGTTTTGTCTGTGCCTGCTGAAAACTATAGAAAGCTCTCTCAAGCAAGAGAAGTTGCACAGCCAGCTTTGGAAGCGATAACTGCTGCTGTAACTGCTTCTGAGAAATTAGATAGGGATGAAAATAATAGTCAATTAATAGTATCTGAGAATGTACAGAACTATTTGCAGCTTAAAGAAATAAGTCAAGAGGCTCACAAATTAGACCTTCATAAGGATACCATAATAATTGTGGAGTCCTTACCTACTGGTGAGCAAGAGCAATCAGAGGTAGAAAATCCAGATAGCATTCTTTTCGTTACCGACCTGCAGAAATATTCCAAGACGCCTGAAGTATTTAATCCTCTTGTAACCCTGGATAGATTGGGACTATTGGAAAGTCCAGACAATCTGCCTGAGAATGTTAAGACTTATCTTATTAATACAAATGAACTCACAGCAGCAAGCGTTGCTGCTCGTCCTGTTCTGGAAGCCATAGGAAAGGTAAATGAGATATCCGCAAAATTTGAGTGGAATGAAGACGAGCAAATAGTGATACCAGAAGAATTAGAGGGATATTTAGCTCTCAGGGCATTATCTAATATAGTCCATGGCAAAGAAGAAATCCCGGGGTTAGACCGCACATTTGATTCTAACAAAGATATTATCGTCCTGACCGAAGAACCATTACAGGAAGGTATTGGAGAACCGCCCGCGGATGCAGATAGCGCAATTATAATTGCAAATTTAGAAACCTCAAAATACGGAATCATCCTTGAGAGATTTGATCCTTATGTCGCAATTCAAAGATTACAATTACAAGAAGAAGAAATACCGAATTACGTTTTAGAGTATGTAAGGGCAAGGCAAGGTATTGCTGAGGTAAGGCATGTTGAAGGCTCTCTCGACGAATTTAAGGATCCGGAGCCGCCGGGTGGAATAATGGATTGGTTTAGCAAAGGAGTTTGGGAGACAGATTACAAGCCTTATGAGATAGTTAATGTACTGATAGTCAATGAGAGAGGCGAGACAAAGGTTATCCAGGAAGTAAGAGAGATGGAATTCAATGAGGCCGAAAAGTATATTAGAGATAATTGGGGTCTCCCTGGTTGGGGAACATTTGTAAGGGATATCTATCCAAGAGAAACCCGAGGGTTTGTGAACGGTCGTGTAAAAACATATATGCCGGAATATTACAATAGATTGGATCTTACCTGCGACATTATCGGAATAGTTGGTGGCCTTTCTATGGTTGGTTCAGGTGTTAGCTTGATTATAAGTGGAACTGCTGGGGCAGAAAGTATTGGTTTAAGCTTTGGGTTTAGAGGCCTTGGAGAGGCTGCTAAGGCAGGGATAAGACCCGCCCTTAAGACAATTATAGAAGGAACCCTAAGGCCAGTTGTTTTACAAACTCCAGGGATAAAATCTACTGCACTTAGAGCTTTATTAGGTATGGGGCAAGCAGGAGTTGAATGGGGCATAGTGTTTACTGCTGTTGACAATGGTGTATCTCTATATAGCGGAGAAGGTCTTCTTTCTCCAGGTGAATCTATGCAAAGTTTTACCAGAGGCTTTGCTGGTGGATTTCTGTTCTCTGGCGCTATTCAAGGTGCAGGGTGGTTAGTGAATCTAACAGGATTAAGTTCAAAGCTGGCTACGGCAGCGGAGGCTGCTTCTAAGTTTAACGGAGCCCATCGCGTATTAATGAATCCAGGTCTCTGGGCATTAGGCGGCGCAGGGGTTAATCTGGGCGTTGATGCTCTTCAGGGCGACCTTCAGAAGCCGGGTGATTATGCAGCCAGCGTAATAAAGGGGTCAGTATACGCTTTACTTCTTAGATACCTGGCTAGTCCAAGAGGTCTTTCTCATTTAAGATTAGCTGGAACTCGACTTCAAGGTTATGCTGCTAATCCAAGCTTATTGACTGCAGATTCCTTAACAGGTGCTTGGATGTGGATTGGGGTTTCTCCAGCATTTACAGTTTTAGGTTCGGCTTGGGATGGCTTATTTACCTCTATTGAGAACGGAATCAATAAACTATTTGGTGATTATGACGGTTCAATCTGGCCAGGTTTAAGGGTGGAGACTCCTTATGGGTATGAGTCTCTTACCGCCGATCATCTTGTTTTAAGTGCAATTACAGGACCAAAGACCGGTCTCTGGATGCATCCGATTATTAATATCTTTATGGCTCCTGCTTTAGAAGGAAGTAGTCGTATTGCTCTGGCAATGGGTCAGCCCGGCTTTTTCACCAAATTAGCAACCTTCCTTACAGGCTCAGATGGACTTACCTATGCCATTGATAGTTTATCTCCTCTGATTGCGAGAGGTATCTTTATGGCTGATAGCTATTTATTTATTTCCATGGCGGTTACAGGTATAGATAATTTCCTTGAGCACGTTTCTAATCTTTCTCCGGAGACAGGCTTCTCTGATACCGAGAGCGACATTTTAGCCTGGACTTTCTTCTTTATGATTCCTGGTTCTTCTCGGGAATTTAGAACACCAGAAAAAGAAAGAGCTAGTGATAATAAGGTATTTGTAATAAACAGCGATAACTACGCCAAAGAATTAGGGGAGAAGATAATCGAAGTAGCCCAGAAGATTGAAAGAGGAGAAAGAGAAATATTGAATCCTTCTGAAAGAATATACGAAGACTATATTGATAATGTAGTGCTGAATGCAAAACGTCGGGTTGGAGAAGATTGGAAATACGATCCTTATCAAATAGGTAATGGTTGGGTGATGGTGGAAGCTTATGAAGCCTCTGCCCGGGGAGAAAATGTGCGCCTGATTATTAGTGATAACGCTGGTATAGGAGGAAAAACAACAATAGCCTTATCAGTAGCAAGATATATCTGTGAGAGATATCCAGACGCAAGGATTGTATTTGCTACTTCTGAGTCAGGTAAGATTGGAGAACTTCGAGAGAAGTTAGGAGGATTTGAGCGGGTCCAAGAGTTCCTTAAAGGAGAATTAGAGTTAACCACAATAGAGCCGATAAAAGGTATTACTATTGTAGATAATGCAACGCTTCAAGCATTAGCTGCTCAAGGAAAACTTAAAGGAACATTTCTTTTTGCTGACGAGCCTCAGGCAGGATTAGCCGGACCTCAACTGGTTTATGGAAACACCAGAGATATTTTGAGCACATTATTAGCTAAGCGGTCAGAAGGGAATTGGTTTGAGAGATGGCAGGCAAATCGGCAGATATCTCATATTGAAAGAAGTAGAAGTAGCGACCAGATACTTTGGGATATTGCCAATAACGTAGCAGAAGGAAAGGATTTGGAGGTAGTGATTGTTAACACCAGAGTAAATGGTCAAGGAAACGAGATAAGGCTTAGTTTTGAATTTGAAAAGACAGTATTTAATGAGATTGTTAGTCGTTATCGGAATGCTGTCAATAGTGAGGAAGGAAGGCAAAATAGACTTATCAATTATAGCGATAGAGAAATAAAGGTGTTGACTGATGCTATTGCTACTTTAATGAAGTTAGGTCCAGGTGATGCTTATCGTCTATACTATAATGAGAATGGAGAGGTAGTTAGTTATTGTACCCGCGATACGCTTAGAACAGGAGAGGTGTTAAAAGATACCATATTTGGTGATGATGGCTCAGGACTAAATGCAAGAGGTAGATTTGTAGCTATTAAACATAATGCCCCAGACAGTTTGTATGCCGACGCTTTGATGAGTAAAACCAAGCTCGCTGTAACCTACGTTGATGCTTTAAAACAGGCAGATGGTTTTATCGGTCTTACGGCTACAGCAGAAGGATATAGGTCTACTTTTGAAGAAGTTTTAAATGCACAGGTTGTTGTTTCAAGACCAGAGCCAAATGTAATACCTTTAACAGATATAAAGTTAGGTAAGGAAGATATGGTCAAGAATACTGTGGATGCAATTAATGATTTCTATAGAACAGATACGAAGGCAACAGAACTACTTTTGGTTTCTTGTGTTGATGGAAAGGTAATCTCAGAGAGTAAAGCCCAGTTAGAAACTATGCGCAGCAGCGACGGTCGCCTTTTTGGTAGGGATATAGAAGTAATAGAGCTTGTTAGAAATGATCCCATTGAGTTTAGCAATAAGGTAAATAATGTAATTAAGGATATTCAAAGAAATCCTACGCAAAATCGAATTGTTTTAGTTCAAGGGCTCTATGATGCCTGGAATATTGCTGCGAAGTCACCCTGTGCAGAGGCGCGGGCAAGCATAGTCTTAACCAACCTTGCTTCAGAAGTTGATCTTGCCCAGGCAATGCAAAGAGTAGGAATTACTCCAGAATTAGCAGAGATGAGAATGCCTGGTTCAGGTCATTATATCGTATCGCTTAGGGATGTGCGTTTACTTACCTCTGAGAGAGACAGATTGCGCAACTGTCAAACACCCGAAGAGGAGCGAGCGGTTCTACTTGAGATTGCTCAAAGGATGGTTGTTGAAGCAAATACACAGAATTTATTAAGAGCCTCAAGAGTAGTAAATATACCAAATAATGGAAGATTGCTTACCCCAAAGCAATTAAGAGATACAACAGGTTCAAGAGGCAGCTCCTGGGCAAGAGGTCCGGTGAATCGAATGGCATTGATTGTTTCAAATAAACAGATTGGTATTACTAATATTGAGCAAGCTCAATTACCCGATAGTACAGATTTTCAAATGGTACGCAATAACGGTCCTCCTGCTGTGGATTACAATTGTGCCGTTCACGCTACCTCTTACTTCCTTCCCGAAGTTGATCCTGCCAAAATAGCAGATAATCTTCTCCCCTATACCGATGAAGCCGGCAATACCACTGCCGAAGGTATCATAAATATTCTTAAAGAATACGGGATTAATTTTAAAGGCTATAGTCAAGTTACATTAGAAGAGCTAACCCAACCCGCTATTGCCCATTTAGAGATAAATGGTCAGGGCCACTGGGTTGCTGTTGACCCGCAAAAGGGCGTTTATGTGGATAACGGGGTTGAGAAATCTCTTAATTCTCCTGAATTTACAGAAAACTCTAACGGTATTGTCTTAACCTCTGAAATAGGAATTGGGCAAGGATTGAAGGGAAAACCCAAGGTTGATGAGCAAGTAAAAACGCACTTCGTAGAATTTATCAGCGGATATGATCTCTTTA
>CAYMKG010000008.1:15697-18559 GCA_964391145.1 uncultured Planctomycetales bacterium | reverse complement strand
GGGGTAAACCTTTTGCCTCCTTAATTCGTCTAAAGTAGTGGAGAAAGAAGAAAGGAGGCGAATTGCGATGAAAAGAGTAGATAAGACTAGGAGAGTGATAGGGTTGTTAATCGTTGGTCTGTTTTTGGCCAGCCCCGCCATAATTCAGGCCCAGCCTGTCCCTCCGGGAATCGAACAGAAGGAAACTGAAGATGAGGGTTTACACCGGGGTTGGAGTATAGGCAAGCATAAAGGCTGGGAGAAGCAGGAATTAAACCGCTTAAGAAAAGAGGAACCGGAGAAGTTCAAGGAATTGATTAAGCAACGCCGTGAGGAATTAACCAGGAGGCTGCAAAAATTAAAACAAGAAGACCCCGAGAGATACAGGAGGATAATCAGGCAATACCATTCAGTCAGACTGCGCAGGTTAAAGGAACTCCGAGAAAAAGACCCCGAGAAATTCAGAGAAATAATGCAGAGGCGCAAAGAGATAATCAAGCAGCGCTTAGAGCGGCTCAAAGAGGAAGACCCAGAGAAGTATAAAAGAATTGTGAAGCACCACAAGAATTTAGCTCAGCTGCGCAGATTAAAAAGAGAAGACCCGGAGAAATTCAGGGAATATCTGAAAACTCATCCCAAAGTAAGAAGGTATTTGAGAAAAGGGATGAAAAGGCCGGGGGTGGCGGTTGAAGACTCAGATAGAGGAATTTTAGAGGAAGATTCTCAGGTAGATGAGTAATTCAATTGTGGAAGAACCCGAATTGATTAGCCAGATAAAAGAAGGCAGCCGCACTGCCTTCGAAATTCTGGTTAGCCAATACAGAGAGAAAGCCTTTGCCTTGGCTTTCGGCATAGTAGGAAATGTTGAGGATGCAAAAGATATCGCCCAGGAGGCATTCATCAGGGTTTACAATAACATCAAGCAGTTCAGAGAAGAGGCGAGTTTCTCTACCTGGTTCTACCGGATTTTGGTAAATCTGAGTAAAGACCGTTTAAGAAAGAATAAATATACGAAATATTCCTTATCCGAACCGATAGCAAAAAATGTAGAAGGCGGGAAAGAGATTTTTATTGAGATAAAGGATTTAGATTATAACCCCAAAAGGTTAGCCTTAAATAAGGAGTTAGACAGGATGATTGATTTAGCGATTTCAGAACTTCCCGAGAAACAGCGTCTCACATTTGTTCTCAGGCACATCGAAGGAATGAAGATAGACCAAATCGCTAAAATTCTCAATTGCGCCCAAGCCACAGTTAAGGTAAATTTATTTAAGGCGGTAAGGAATTTGCGAAAAGAATTACAGCCGTATATAAAAGAGGCAGAGTAAAAGGAGGGCTTATGTTTTGCTTCAGGGTCAAGAGAAAATTATACGATTATATTGAGGGAAGGATGAGTGAAGGCGAAAATTTAAGAGTTAAGAGCCATTTGCAAAGATGTCTCTCTTGCAGGAAGGAATATAATCAGATAAGCATTATTTTGGGTATAGCCGCCAGGAAAGAGATTCCCAAAATGGATGAGAGATTTTGGAGCGAATTCCAAGCGCAGCTGGATAAGAAGTTATCGGCATCTTGGGAAAGACCTAAACCTGCTCCAGAAATCAAATTCCGCTATCAGCCCCGGCTGAGCCTTAAGCCGGCCTTTGCCCTGGCCTTTGCTCTGGTATTACTCCTCGGTATAGCAAGCTATATTTTTCAAATTGTTCCTCGTGGCGGAGACTTAAGGCTTGCCCAGTCTGATAAGGAGCTCTTAAACGAATTAATCCTCTATGAAGAGTTAGAGCAGGTTTCTTTGTTTCTGCCGGATGATGAAATCTTTTTGGAAGAGGAGATTGGGTTCCTTTACCAATTAGACCCTGCCTTTATTCTTTAAGAGAGTTTACCGACCGGCTCTTTCTTGTGCAAGAATTCCTCTCAACGGCGCTATGGCTTCGGCTTGTTTCCGCCTTTTTTTTATTGTATAATAAATACACCTCAGGGATACCCTTTGAACCAATCGGAAGGGTGTCCCCAAAAATATGATGAATCTCAGAAAATTAGGCGAGTTTGGGTTGATTGACTTGATAAAGAGGATGACAGGAGAGTCCTCCGGGGTGATTAAGGGAATCGGAGACGATTGCGCTGTTCTACCGTTTGACCGGAAGAATTACCTGCTTTTTACTTGCGATATGTTGGTTGAGGGTATTGATTTTACTCGCCGGGATAAATCAGACTTGATTGGCCGCAAAAGCCTGGGGGTTTGCTTAAGTGACATCGCTGCCTGCGGAGGTCTGCCTCGTTACGCCCAGGTTTCTTTAGGTTTGCCTGCCAGTATGTCGGTTAGCCGTGCAAGAGAGTTGTACCGGGGAATAATTTTTCAGGCGCGAAAATTCAAAGTAGCGATTGTCGGAGGGGACATAAGTCGCTCGGATAAATTGATAATTGATGTTAGTTTGGTTGGTTTGGTAAAAAAGAGGAATCTGGTTTTAAGAAGCGGCGCAAAGAAAGGTGACATTATTTTTGTTTCCGGAGAACTGGGCGGCTCGTTCTACGGAAAGCATCTTGCGTTTACCCCGCGCATAAAAGAAGCAAATTATTTAGTTAATAACTTCAAGGTAAATTCAATGATTGATATCTCCGACGGCTTACTTCAGGATTTGGGCCATATTTTAAAACAAAGCAATCAGGGAGCGGTTATTTTTGAGGATTTAATTCCGATAAGCGAAAATGCGCGCAAGTCAGAAGAGGCGCTTTATATGGGCGAAGATTTTGAACTGTTGTTTACCCTTCCTCTTGCCGAAGCGCGGAGGCTGCAAAAAAGATCAATGAGGAGCCTGGCGAAATTTTCTGCAGTTGGCGAGATTGTTAATGAATCTTGCGGGTTGGTTTTTTTAAACAGGCAGGGCA
>CAYMKG010000008.1:0-15597 GCA_964391145.1 uncultured Planctomycetales bacterium | reverse complement strand
GTTGGCGAGATTGTTAATGAATCTTGCGGGTTGGTTTTTTTAAACAGGCAGGGCAAGAAGGTAAAGGTTAAAGCCGGCGGATTCACCCCGTCCTTTCAACAAAGTAGCGTAGGTGTAGAGAAAGAAAGGGCGGGGTTCAGACATTTCTGATGTTAAGGATAATTTCCCGTTCAGAGAAAGAGACAATAGATTTTGGCTCAAGATTTGTCCGTCTTTTGAGTGGCGGAGACATTGTTTGCCTTTTTGGAACTTTGGGAGCCGGAAAGACAATTCTGGTTAAGGGAATGGCCAGGGGATTGGGCATAAACAAAGATGAGGTCATCAGCCCTTCCTTTGTTCTTATCCGCGAGTACCGCCGGGGCAAGAGAGCAAAAACCGGAATTCCTCTTTACCATTTTGACCTGTATCGATTAAAAAATCCAAAAGATATATTAAGTTTAGGTTATGAGGAATATTTTTATAACCAGGGCATTACGGTGATTGAGTGGGCAGAGAGAATGGGGGGGTATTTGCCACCTGAATTTTTAAAAGTAGAAATAGAGATTAAGGGCCAGACACAAAGAGCTGTAAGATTGATAGCCAAGGGAAAGCGCTACCGCAAAATATTAAAAAATTATAAAAATGAATATTCTTGCAATTGATACTTCAAGCAAAAGGCTTTGCGTAGGCCTGATGAACCGTAAAGGAAAAATCGTTGAATACAATATCAATGCAGGAAAGAGGCATACAGAATTACTTCTGCCAACCATAAAAAAGGCTTTGGCGCGCGCGAAACTTTCGCTTAAAGAGATAGATTATCTTGCCGTTGGATTAGGTCCTGGTTCTTTTACGGGGCTGCGGATAGGCTTAGCCACGATAAAGGGTTTTGCCGCGGCATTGGAGAAGCCGGTTGTGGGGTTGCCTACTCTCGACGTTCTCGCCAGGAGTGCCCTGCCGCAAGATGATAAAATTGTTTGTCCTGTAATAGACGCAAAAAGGAACTTACTTTTTACCGCCTTATATAAAGCCGACTCAAAAAAATTAAAGCGCACAAGTATTTATCTTTTAATAAACATTGAGGAATTACTGAAGAAGATAGACCGTAGGGCTACGGTGGTTTTTCTGGGCGACGGACTTGGAGTTTATCAAGAAAGGTTGAAGCAGAAGTTAAAAAATAGTATATTTTTAAAGGAAGATCTCTGGTATCCTGAAGCACAGAAGCTAATTGAGCTGGCCAGGGAGTTAATCGACAAAGGTAAGACAAGCGATGCGAAGAGGTTAAAACCGATTTATCTTTATCCTAAGGAATGCCAGATTCGTCAATAATATAAATTAATAGCTGTCATAAGTCATAAGCTATAAGTCATAAGGCTGTGAACTTATAACTTAAAACTTATAACTTACGACTCTGAAAAGTGATTTTAATATGAAATACTATCGGCCAACCTGGGCAGAGGTGGATTTATCCGCTCTGGAGTATAATTATCGCCAGGCCAAGAAGATTATTAACAAAAAAACCAAAGTGATGGCGGTGGTGAAGTGCGATGCCTACGGCCATGGGTTGTTGCCTGTGGCAAAGAGGTTAGTTAGGCTCGGCGCTGACTATCTGGGAGTAGCCAGCATTGATGAAGCGATTATCTTAAGAAAGAATAAGATAACATTGCCAATCTTAATCCTTGGTAATATCCTTAATAAGGATATTGAGACAATTCTTAAATATAACCTTACCCAGACTATTTCTGGCTACCAGTTAGCCTTAAAACTTAATCAGGAGGCAAAACGCACAGGTAAGATTATCAGGGTGCACATTAAGGTGGATACAGGGATGGGTAGATTAGGTATTTTATTCCGTGAGGCTTTCAGGTTTATCCGGAAGGTTAATCAGCTTAGCAATCTGAAGACCGAGGGGTTGTTTACTCACTTTCCCTGTGCAGATTGCGACCCTGAATTTACTCATTATCAGATTGATATATTTCGTGAACTTATAGATGAGTTGAAAAAAAGTGGAATAAAAATTCCCCTATGCCACGCGGCAAATAGTATGGGGATTATCGGCTACCCTCAGAGCCATTTTAATCTGGTCAGGCCCGGCTTGATGCTTTATGGAATTTATCCAAAACCCGGCCTTAATATAAAGCTTAAGCCGGTTATGTCTCTTAAAACCCGAATTATCTATTTAAAACGTATGCCTCCAGGCCAGGGAATAAGCTATGGCCGTAATTACATAACCAAAAAGGAGACAAGTGTAGTAATTCTGCCGATTGGTTACGGCGACGGCTATCCGCGCAATCTTTCCAACCGGGCGGATGTTCTGATTAAAGGGAGGCGCTTTATGATTAGCGGCGCAGTGTGTATGGATCAGATTATGGTGGACGTCGGGGATTTGGGGGTTAAGGTTGGCCAAGAGGCAGTCCTTATCGGTTCGCAGGGCAAAAATTGTATCAGCGCGGAAGAGCTGGCTAGACTCTCCGAAACTATTCCTTACGAGATTGTCTGTGGTATCGGCAGCCGGGTACCCCGCCTATACCTTCAATAGCAGGGCCGTTTTCTTATAACCTGAAAACGGCTCTAGCTATGTTGCCGGATGAGGTAAAGCCCGAGGCTTAAAAACATGATGTGGCTTAAAGAGGCAGCCAGGATGGGAGGAAGTAGGCCGGCTTTGCCAAAGGCGATTGATACCGCATTGACCACGTAGTATAAGAAACCCACCATAATTGCGATTCCCAGAGAAGAAAGGCCGGTTGCCCGCCGACGCATTATTAACGCAAAAGGAATTCCTACAATAACAATCACTAAGCTGGTTAGCGGCATTAAGAAACGCTGGAACAAATCGACCCTGAGGTTCTTTATCACTCTCTCTGCCTTACTCATCGAGAGTTTAAGGATGTAGTCGTTTAATTGAGTTACGCTCATAAATTCGGGCTTGCGCATTTGTTTTAAAAAATCCCGGGGAGTCTCGGCAATATCCATAATTTGCTCTGAGAGATACAGTGGTTGCCTGCTAAGCCTGCCGTTTTCGTCAAAGAAATAGGTTATACATTCGTAAAAATGCCACAAACCGTCTTTATATATTCCCTGGGGAGCTATAATCTTCTTGCGCACATTTGCGGATTCATCCTGCTCTAAAATCGTAATTCCCTCCATTTTATTTTCGGACGGGATAAGTTTATTAATGAAAAAGAGACGATTTTTCATGCCATAAATGGACAGATGACTGATAGCTCGTGGTTTATTTTGTCTGTTCTCCTTTTCCATTTGAACTTTTATGTTCTGTTTTGCTATTTCGGACTGCGGAACAAGTCTATCATTAACTATGAATACCGTGGCGCTTATCAGAGCCGCAAAGATGATTAGAGTCCTGGTTATCTGAAAGATGCTTAATCCGGAAGCGCGCATGGCGATGATTTCATTGTTGCGGTTTAAGGTCCCTAAAGTGTAAAGGCAGCCGAGCAGACAGGCAAAAGGGGAGACCTGAACGAAAATCAGAGGCAGGAAATTTAAATAATACTTAGCCAGGAGTACGATATTTGGCTTTTGTTTTAGGATTTCGTCGAGATGGCTGAAGGTGTCAATGACTACGTAAAGCACCAAAAATATCAGAACGCAGCCGATAAAGACCCTGACCATTGATACGAATATGTAGCGGTCTAGTATGCGCATACCTTAACCATTAGCAAAAGTGCTGCGGCTCCGAGAATGATATTCGGCAGCCACATTGCCAGTGTTGGCGAGAGATATCCCTGGAGGGAAAGAGCGTTTGCTCCCAGGAGCAGCAGGTAATAAATTACCGCAATAGCGAAGGCTATTGAGAAGTTTATCGATTTCTCCCGCCTGCGTGTGAGCATCGCCAAGCCGCAGCCGAGGAGAATGAATATTATTACCGAAAACGCTAAGGCAAATCTTTTATGCAAATCTGTCAATAAAGGGAATATCTCTATGCCGGCTGCTTTGAATTCTTTT
The DNA here is from genome assembly GCA_964391145.1 of uncultured Planctomycetales bacterium. Taxonomy (GTDB): domain Bacteria; phylum Omnitrophota; class Gorgyraeia; order Gygaellales; family JAHJCI01; genus CAYMKG01. The sequence goes on along the minus strand of CAYMKG010000008.1, from coordinate 11,658 downwards.
ATCTTCTGTTTTATTTCTTCAAAAGTCATATCTTTGGGTTTTTTGCGGATTTCGTCTTTGTCGGTTTGGCTCAAGCTGAGATTTAGAAACAAGGTTTTGAAATTCAGTTTATAAAATCTTCCTGGATTGTTCAGGTCAGGCTCATCCGAAGTTCCGTCAATAAGCTTCAATTTTACCATCCCTTTCTCGGGCATAGCGACGAATTCTCCTTCTTTGGCTACGATAGTGCGGCAAGGCTTGTTGTCAGGCTGAGGTTCGTATATGCGGACCTGATAGAGCTTGTTTGCCTCGATTCGGTAAACAAAAATGATATATTTATCAAACGCGTTAATGAACGTTCCCGCTTCAAAAGCGGCAGCCGGATTTTTTATTCCGATTGAACCCAGGGTTCTGCGCGAGGCAAAGTGGGCATAAGGAATGATTCGGTCATTGAAGATGAACAGAATTAGGCTTAGGATTAACCCCATAGTCAATAAAGGTATAATTATTAAACGCAACACGCTCACTCCGCTTGCGCGTATGGCGATGATTTCGTTATCGCTGGAGAGGCGGCCGATACAAAGAAGCACTGCCACCAGTACGGCAAGTGGCAGAGTATAAGTAAGAAGAGCCGGCATAAGGAAGATAAAGAGTTTGGATACACTAAAAATGTCAACGCCCTTGTTTATAATCAGGTCAGCAAGGCGGACGAGATTGCCCAGTAGCATTACCAGGGTTAACGCTGCCAGGGAAACGAAAAACGGCCCAAAAAATTCTTTAAGAATATAGTTGCGTAGAATTTTCATATTCGGCTCCACACGCTTCCGCGTGTGATATCCATTCCATACACGGAAGTGGGGGGTCCTAATTAGCCAGGGTCAACACCCATACGCTGAGCGCTCCTGCAGCTTTCAAAACCGAAGCAGCCTCCGAGCAGGTTGCGCCTGTGGTTAATACGTCGTCAACTAAAATTATGTTCTTGCCTTTTATCTCTGCAGGTTTGCGCAGGCTGAAGCAGCCTTTGATGTTTTTCCTACGCTTTTCTTCCTTGAGTTCTGCTTGTGGTTTTCGATATTCCTTGCGCCAGAGATTGGATGCGCAAACCGGCAAGGAAAACTCACGGGCAATTTGGCAAGCCAGAAGCTCTGCCTGATTGAATTCCCGTTCTCTCAATCGTGTCTTGTGTAAAGGAACCGGCATTACTAAGTCGAAGAAAATCAATGTGATACGATATTGGCGAATGAAATCAATTATAATCTTGCCCAAAATCTGGCTTAAATAATCCCTGTTTTGATATTTAAATTTGTGAATGAGTTCACGGGCTACACCTTCATAAACGCAGGGGGCAAGCGCGCGGTCAAAAGAAAACTGCTGCCTTTGGCAGGCAGGGCAGACATTTTTATAAACGTGAACTCCCCGGATTTGCCTTCCGCAGATAGTGCAAAGCGGAGGCGCATTCTTTTTAATACTCCTGTAGCAATCAAGACAGAGGAAGTCGCTTATATTGTTATCTTTCAATGGCCTATGGCAGACCAGACAAGTTTTTGGGAAGATAATATTTAATAGAGAGCCGAGGAAAGTTTTCAGCATAAATCATATAATACCAGCAAATAAGTTTTTGTCAATTGACAGTTAGTTGTTCTCATAGTAAAATGCTTTCTTAAGATGACCGAAAGTAAGATTAAGCATCATAAGAAGAAGTTATTACAGCTTTTAAAGAATAAGGCTCTTAAGCGAGGGAGGGTAGTTTTATCCTCTGGCAAGGTTAGCGATTATTACCTGGACGGCAGGTTAATTACTTTGAGCCCGCAAGGCGCATATTTAGCGGCAAGTATTATTCTTAATTTTGTAAAAGATAAAAAAATAGCCGCCATCGGAGGTCCTACTTTGGGCGCTGACCCCATAGTCGGAGCAGTTATTGCTCTTGCCTCCAAAAAAGGCAGGAGGCTCAGTGGTTTCATTGTCCGAAAAAGCGCAAAGAAGCACGGTATGCAGCGCTTGATCGAAGGTCCGCCTCTGCCGAAAGGCAGCCGGGTTGTCCTGGTAGATGACGTAGCAACTACAGGTGGCTCCCTGGTTGAAGCAAAAATGGTTTTGGATAAACAAGGTGTTAAGGTGGATTCTGCCATCGTCATTGTTGACAGAGAAGAAGGGGCAAAGGAAAATTTAGCCAGGGCTGGCTGTCGCCTGATTTCTCTATTTAAAAAGAGTGATTTTATTTAGAGGTGAGACCTCCAAATATGTAGGGGTAAAGATGCAGATTCCGTTTGTAGATTTAGGCACGCAATACAGGCAGATAAAGTCGCAGGCTTTGCGCCGCCTGGATAAGCTCTGTAAACAAGGCAATTTTATCCTTGGAGAAGAGGTTAGAAGATTAGAGCAGGAGTTTGCCGATTACTGCGGAACAAAATATGCAGTTGGCTTGAATTCCGGGAGCGACGCCCTTTTCTTAGGTCTCTTGAGTTTAGATATTGGCAGGAATGATGAGGTGATTGTTCCTGCTTTCACCTTTATTGCCACAGCATTAGCCGTCTCGCATACGCAAGCAAGACCCGTGTTCGTAGATATTGATGAGAAAACCTATAATATTGATGTTAATCGGATAGAAAAAGCGATTACTAAAAAAACGCGCGCAATTATCCCTGTTCATCTTTTTGGCCAGACAGCAGATATGGGCTCAATCCTTAAGATTGCTGATAAATATGGTTTAAGAGTCGTTGAAGACGCTGCCCAGGCGCATGGCGCGGAATATCTTAGTCCACAGTCCATAGTCCACAGTCCACAGTCAAAACGCGTCGGTGCAATAGGAGATATCGGCTGTTTTAGTTTCTATCCGACTAAAAACTTAGGCGGATTTGGCGATGGAGGAATAGCGGTTACTAATGATAGGAGAATTTATAACCGTTTGCGTATGCTTCGGGATAGCGGAAGGGCTTCGCACAACGTTCATATCCTTAAAGGGTACAATTCCCGCTTAGATACTGTCCAGGCAGTCATCCTGAGATTAAAGCTAAGACATTTAGATAAATGGAACAGGATGCGCCGAAGGAATGCCAGAATCTATACCGAATTATTGAAAGGTAAGTCGGGCATAGTCTGTCCTTACGAAGCTCCCTACGCCAGGAGTGTTTACCATATCTATGCTCTACAAATTAAAAATCGCGACAGGGTTATTTCCAGGCTACAAGAAAAAGGTATTGGCGCGCGGATTCATTATCCTATCCCCCTGCATCTGCAGAAAGTATATAGAGATTCAGGCTACAGACGCGGAGATTTTCCGGTAGCAGAAAAGATTTCCCGCAGAATTATCTCTTTACCAATGCATCCCTTTTTGAAGCACAGCGAGATAGAATATGTAGCAGGAAAGATTTTGGAATCTTTAGGTTAATATTCAGATGCCACAGAAAGTCCTGATAATCAATCCCTTCGGTATCGGCGATGTGCTTTTTTCAACCCCCCTAATCAAAAATCTAAGGTTTTACTATCCCGAAGCTTTTATTGCCGTAGCCGCACAAAAAAAGGTTGCTCCGGTTTTGGAGAATAACCCCGCTATAAATAAAATTATTCATTTCAGCCGGGGGGATTTCAAGGAATTATCCCGGCAGTCAAGGCTGAAGGTTTTTGGCCTGCTGCTTGGAGTCTTAGGCGAAATCAGGCGCAATAAGTTTGATTTATGCATAGATTTGTCTTTAGAACACCGCTACAGTCTCTTTTTGAAATTTCTGGGAGTAAGGCACAGGCTGGGATTCAATTACAAGCGTCGCGGCAGGTTCCTGACTCATAAGATTGACATAGAGGGTTACGAAAACAAGCACGTGGTTGAATACCACCTTGAGCTTTTAAGATTATTGGGATTGGAGCCTCGTTTTAGAAAGCTGGAATTATTCTTAACCCAGGAAGAAAAAGACTGGGCAGCGGAATTCTTGAAACAAAATGGCGTAGCAAAGGAAGATTTGATTGTCGGAATAATTCCCGGCGGCGGGGCAAGCTGGGGGAGGCAAAGTTACCTAAAGCATTGGCCGGCCGAAAAATATGCTCAGGCGGCAGATAGTTTGGTTGAGCGGCTGGGAGTTAAAATAGTCATTTTTGCATCTGCTTCAGATAGCAGGGTTGCTGAAATTGTTATTCAAGAGATGAATAAGCCGACAATTAATATGATAGGCAGGGTTAATTTGCGCCAATTTATAGCGTTAATCAGTCAATGCAAATTGATTATTGCCAATGACGCAGGACCGCTGCATATCGCCGTAGCGTTAGGAGTTAGAAATATATCTTTATTCGGTCCCGTTGATGAGAAGGTTTACGGACCTTATCCGTCAAGCCCAGATTATATTGTGATGAAGAAGGATTTCCCCTGCCGACCCTGCTACCGCAAATTCCGCACGCCGCAGTGTAATTACAACCTGCGCTGCCTGAAGGAAATACCGGCAGAGGAGGTTGTCAGGGAGGCAGAGAGGCTAGTAGCGCAGTAGCGAAATGATACTTGACAATATATTAATTAGTGTTAACATAAAGACAAAAATATAAGAGGTATATTTATGACATTATTAGAGAGAATATTAAAACAAAATTCCTGGTGGCAAGGAGAGGAGTTCGCAGAAATAAAGGGCTATAAAGAAAGATACCTTCTTAAAGAGATTGAAAGATATCTTAAGGCACCTCAAATAATTGCAATTTTGGGGTTGCGTCGCACCGGTAAGAGCGTTTTACTCCTGCAGATTATTAAGAGGCTCCTTTCGAAAATATCTCCAAAGAGGATTCTATATTTCTCTTTTGATGAAATCTTAGGGAAAGACCCTGAGATTATCGAGAAGATAGTTCAGATTTATGAGAATGAGATTTTAAAGGAGAATTTAAAGGATGTTTATATCTTTTTTGATGAAATAAATCATCTGGAAAATTGGCAGGTAATCCTTAAAAGATACTACGATTTAAAAAGAAGGATTAAGTTTTTTGTTTCCGGCTCCTCAAGCATTTATCTTAAAAAGAGCAAAGAGAGCCTTGCCGGCAGAATTTATGAATTTAATCTCTCTCCTTTAGATTTTGCTGAGTATCTTTATTTAAAAGGGGTTGATATTAAAGACATAAACTTAAAGAGACTTATTTTAAAAAGGGAATTAAATAAGTATTTTTTCTCAGGGAGTCTGCCTGAAATTATTGGTGAAACTGATTTTTCCAAAGTAAAGAAGTATGTAGATTCGGTAATTGATAAGATAATCTTTTATGATATTCCCAAGGTTTATGAGGTATCTCAACCCGAGGCCTTGAAGGTGATTCTTTCTTTTATTGCTCAAAGGCCGGGTATGATTCTGGAGTATCAGAATTTAGCCTCAAATTTAAGAATAACCTATCAAACTGCTTCAAAATATGTTGAATACTTAGAGAAGTCCTTCTTGGTTAAATTGGTTTATAACTTTCGCGGTAGTCCTGTAGCCAGGGCCCGTAAACTTAAGAAGGTCTACCTGGGTTCAATAAATTTAATTTCAGGGTTTTTAGATTCAGAGAGAGAGCTTTTAGAAAAACTTCCATATCTTGCTGAGAATTTAGTATGCCTTAATTTAAATGCTAAATGGTTTTGGAAAAAATATACAGAAGTTGATTTTTATCATAAAAATATGCCTATTGAGATAAAATATACAGAAGCAAAGCCTGATATCGAAAATTCCCTTTTAGCCGCCAAGGCTTTAAAATCAAAAAAAATTCTTATAATAACAAAAGACATTGAGGGAAAACAAATGCAGAAAGGCATAGAAATCAGTTACCTACCTTTGTGGAAATTTCTCTTGTTGCCAGAAGCCTTAAGGTAAGCCAAAGACAAAGACCTTTCCTACGCCTTTGCTACCGAAAATTCTGTGTGCCGGAATGCAAATATAACTTACGCTGTTTGAAGGAAATAAGCGTAGAAGAAGTTATGCAGAAGGCAGAAAAGTTGCTAAATGCAGAAAAGGCTTAAGATAAAACTTGACTTTGTACATAATTTGTAATAAACTGGTATTAAGTTAAGACATAATATGTAATAAAATGGCTGGTATGTTTAATAGAAGAATTATTAGTTATTTAACCAAATGGAAAGATAAAAAGAACAGAAAACCCCTAATTCTGAGAGGAGCAAGGCAGGTAGGGAAAACTTCGGTTGTTTTGATGTTTGCTAAAGGACATTTTAAGGATTTGATTTATATAAATTTAGAGAACATTGAACATTTGCAATTTTTTCGCAACGACCTCTCCTTAAGAGAGTTTGAAGATATTGTCCAGATTAAATTTCATAAAAGAATCATCCCTCAGGAATCCCTCGTTTTTATTGATGAGATTCAAAATTCTCCTGCTTTAATAAAGTTACTAAGATTTTTTTATGAACAGAGGCCGGATGTTCATGTAATTGGGGCAGGGTCTTTGCTGGAAGCAAAAATCGAAAAAGAGGGTTTTTCTTTTCCGGTAGGGCGAGTGGAATTCGTTTATCTTTATCCATTTGATTTCTTTGAATATTTAGAAGCCAAGAAAGAAAACGAACTTTTAAATTTTTTACAAGGCGTATCTGTAGAAAGCAGAATACCCGAAGGCATTCACAACCACGCTTTGAGAAATTTCTACGAATATACAATGATAGGAGGGATGCCGGAGATTGTAAGGGTTTATTTAGAGGGGGGAGATCTTGAGGAGCTAAAACCGATTTATTCCTCGCTCCTTACGACTTATTGCGAAGATGTCTATAAATATTCTTCTTTAGCCGAAGCAAAATATTTAAGTTATGTAATTGAGAAAGCCCCTTTATTTTCAGGTAGCGCAGTTACCTATGAGAAATTCGGCGGTTCAAATTTTCGCAGCAGAGAAATCAGCAAGGCCTTTATCACCTTAGAGAAGGTGATGCTTCTTTATCAGATTCAGGCGACAAAGTCAAAGGAGATTCCCTTAATTCCACAGAGAAAACGCCCCAAGAAGCTTATATTTTTAGATGTCGGGCTGGTAAATAACCAGATGAACATTCAGCAGGAATTTTTAAATCTTGAAGACCTTAACGACTTCTATCGAGGAAAGATTGCCGAGCAGGTAGTAGGGCAAAACCTTTTGGCGCAATTTAGCGATTCTCCTGTTCAGATATTTTATTGGGCCAAAGAGAAGATGGAAGGTTCTGCAGAGGTGGATTTTTGTTTGTCTTTAAAAGGGAGAAACCTAGGGATAGAGGTCAAAAGCGGGACAACAGGTAGGTTGAAATCTCTCTTCAGTTTTGCTAAGAATGTAAAGAACAGCAATCTTATTAGAATTTACAGCGGTAATCTTGCAAGAGAAGAGGCAAGTTTTGAAGGAGAAAGGTTGAGGTTGATATCGGTTCCCTTTTATCTCATTCCTCGGATTTTAGAGCCAGCTTTTATATTTTAAAAAAACTCTATTTGCATCTTAAAAATATACGAAAATGCACATATCGCAAATTCCGTATGCCCCAGTGCAATTACAGCCTGAAATACCGGCAGCGGAGGTTGTCAGGGAGGCAGAGAGGCTGATTAGGCGGTAAGATTGTCTGTTTTTCCGAATTTCTCGTAGATAATGCCAATTTTGTATATTATATTTATTGTAGTGAATAAAAAGAGCACTTTTTATTCAGTATACGATTAGATATGTTAAAAGAAATATTTATACAACATAAATCAGAAAGAGTTAGACTTTTATCTAAAAGTTATATCCTGCGGGAGAAACTTGATTTTGTTAAGAGATTTTTAGATTCTGACTTGATACAGGAAGAATTATCCTTGCCTGAGGTAAAGGGGAAGATTTTAATAGTCCTCATCTGGGATTGTGATAAGGAGGAGGAATTCAGAGGGAGAAAAATTAACTTCATTCCTTTATGGAAATGGCTGTTTGCCCCGGCGTATACACCAAATACCGATAATAATGTTGTTGCAAATATTGCGAAATTGTAAAAATAAGTCCGGCTGTGAAAAAGAAGAATAAATCCGGCTTTATTTCTACATATAAGTATATGTATAAATATATTGACAAATAGCCATACTTGTGGTATATTTTAACATGGATAAAGAATCTGGCAGTTTCACCTGGGATTTTGAAAGAGAATTAACCAATATTCATAAGCACGGAGTCGATTTTGTTACAGCTGCAAAGGCTTTTAAAGACCCCAAAAGAAAGATTTATACTGACTCCAAGCACAGTAAAAAAGAGGAGAGATTTTTCTGTATTGGAAAGGTAGAAGGGAAAATTCTAACGGTTAGATTTACTTATCGCGGCGCCGAGATTAGAATATTTGGCGCGGGATACTGGAGAAAGGGGGTGCGCTACTATGAAAAAAAAGATGACTAATCAGGATATGCCCATCGGCAAGTTGACCAGAATTGATGACTTTCTTCCCCCTCCGGAGAAACTGGTTATGCCGGAAGAAACAATAAAAGTTACGCTATTTCTAAAGAAGTCAAGCGTGGATTTTTTTAAGCGCCAGGCAGAACTGTACCACACGAAATATCAGAAGATGATCCGCGAATTGGTTGATAGGTATACCACGCAATACGCATCGACCTAAAAACAGGCCGGGGACAAGACGCTTTGGGGACAAGACGCTTTGCGTAACTATCAACAGGTCATTGGGCTATGAAACAATTCCGCAGTCGCAGGCAGTAAATATTTGTTGCGCAACTGATTCATTTCCTTCAGGTTGCATAAAGCGTCTTGTAGTCTTTTGTAAACTTTGTAGCTTGCTACCGACTGGCAAATAAATTTCCTTTATCTTATGAGAGATGCTGGACTTATTTATTTCCTGCAGAACATATGCACTTTGAATTAGAAGTAATTAAATAATGAAAAAGCAGAAAATTCAATAAATGAGATGTGATATTATTATACCAGTTTGGAATCAGCTGCAGCTAACCAAAGATTGTATTGAGCATATAATCAAAAATACCCGACATCCTTATAAATTAGTTATTATTGATAATGGAAGCGAAAGACAAACTGAAGAATATTTGAAAGGAATAGATAGAGATAGTAGACTTCAAGTAACTTTGATAAGAAACGAGAAGAATTTAGGCTACGTTAAGGCGGTGAATCAGGGCTTGAGGGCTTCTGATGCGGATTATGTATGCTTGTTAAATAATGATACAAAGGTTGGTGAACAGTGGCTTGAAGAATTAATCAAGGTAGCTGAGAGTGATGCAAAAATAGGAATAGTAAATCCTGGAGGGTCTCTGGGATCTTTTAAGAAAAAAGAACTATCGGGTAAATGGATTGAGATTGGTTTTGCTACAGGATTTTGTATGTTGATAAAAAGGGAGGTAGTTAGCAAGATTGGATTTTTTGATGAGATTTATGAAATAGGTTTTTGGGAAGACACCGATTATTGTAAAAAAGCAAAAAAAGTAGGCTATATCTGCGCATCTGCAAAGGCAGCTTATGTCTATCACTATTCACACAAATCTTTTAACATTTTTAGGAAAAATAAAGTTAACGAACTGTTTGAAAAAAATAAAAACATATTTTACAGTAAGTGGGGCAGAATCCTACGTATCGCCTGTGTCATTTTCGAAAAAGATATAAACAACAAACTGACAAATAAGATATCAAAATTTGTAAGAGAAGGTCATATGGTATATTTATTTTTCAAAAGTTCAGCAAAGATTAAAGACCATTTTGAACAAATATATATAAGAAAATTCAAATATCCGGATATCTTTTTTAGTTGGTGTGTAGCTATAAAGATATTACATAGGCGAAAGAAAAAATTCGATAATATTTTGACAGACAATTCTAAATTCGCCCGGAAGATGCAATCTCTTGCCCCTAATTTAAAAATAGGCATAATTTAAAATACTAAAGAATGAGATTTATAACTTATGAAGAGAAAAAGAAACCGTAGAGATGAATTTTTAACTTTGATTCCACAAGGCATAAAGAAGATTTTAGACGTTGGTTGTGGCAATGGGTCTTTAGGTGCAGGATTAAAAGAGAGAAAGATTGAAGTCGTTGGTATTGAGAAGGATAAAGAATTGTATGGATTTGTTAAAGAGAAGTTAAATCAGGTTTTCTTAGCTGATGGGAAGGGGACAAGGGGCAAGACGCTTTGCGTAACTATCAACAGGTCATTGGGCTATGAAACAATTCCGCAGTCGCAGGCAGTAAATATTTGTTGCGCAGCTGATTCATTTCCTTCAGGTTGCATATGCCTTTGATAAGGTTGCAATGCTTTGGCAAAAGGAGGAGAAGCCTGAAAAAGGGCGGCCCGGATTATTCGCGGGCTCATCAGATTCTGCTTTTCCCGAAATTACTTTACGGACGGCACCTCATAATCAAGGCGCAAAAGAGAGATTAGCCCGATGCTCGAAGTTTCGCTTCGCACTGGCTAAAGGCTCATATGAAAAATCTGGAAAATTAAGGTATTTATGGTATATTGAATTTGGGCAGAGATTATTTAATGCAAATAAATATGGAGAGTTGAGATGAACTTAGAAGAGATAAAGGAAAAAATAAATAAGAATAAGAGATTATTGAAGGAGAAATATAGTGTTAAATCTATCGGCGTGTTCGGCTCGGCTGTGAAAAATGCAGTCGGCAAAGATAGCGACATAGACATCTTGGTGGAATTCTTTGAAGTTCCTGATATATTTGAATTCATAGAGTTAGAAGGATTTTTGACTAATTTACTGGGAGCAAAGGTAGATTTGGTAACCAAGAGAGCCTTAAAGCCACTTATAAAAGACGCCATTTTGAACGAAACTGTCTATATATGAAAAAGAGAGATTATAAGCTCTATCTGAAGGATATTCTGGATGCAATAGCAAAAATAGAAGATTACACAAAGGATTTATCGTTTGAAGAGTTTTTAAAGAATAATCTGGTTGTAGATGCAGTGGTGAGAAATTTTGAAATACTCGGAGAAGCCTCCAAAAATATATCCGAAGAAGTAAAATCGCAATATCCTGATATCCCCTGGAAAGAAATGGCAGGCATGAGAGATAAAATAATTCACGAATACTTTGGCATAGATCTGGAGATTGTTTGGAAAACCGCAAAAATTCGCCTGCCACAACTAAGGTCTCTTCTTAAAGATATCTATGATTGAAAGGTAACTTTTCTCTATCTTACAATTTTGTCTCCCGTTGAAGATTTTGGTATAAAAGAGGTTAACCTGTTGCTCGAAGTTTCGCTTCGTACAAATCAGTATGGAATTCTATAAGGTTAAAGATTATCCGCAGGCAGCGTTTGCCGGCGCCTATTGTAAAAAAACTTACCTCAGGCTAAGGAACAAGATAAAGCGCATTGCGGTCTATAAATCCGGTGGCGGGTTGGGGGATCTGGTGCAAAGCATTCCTCTTTTTCGCAGTTTCAGGCAGATGTTTCCTCAGGCCAGAATCGCCTATCTGGGGTTATACCAGAGGCCGCGCTGCGACAGGCTGTTTAGAAGCATTCCCTATATAGATGAGTATATCGAATATGTGCGGCCGGGGCGGGAGGCAAGCTTTAAAGAGTACTCCAATTTTCTTAAGAAATACCGCGGGAGTTTCGACCTTATAGTGGATACCCAGTCAAAATTTGGCTCTTCTTTTTATATCTGGCTGTTGAATCCAAGGTATTTTCTGTCAAGAAATCCGCTTTTTTCCAATTGGAAGCTCATATTAAACCCAAAGAAGAAGGTTCATATTGCGGCAAAGATGTTGTCTTTGGCGCGTGTTCTTGGACTTG